>NZ_JADCKU010000018.1:0-103450 GCF_014982165.1 Enterobacter cloacae complex sp. P24RS | reverse complement strand
GGACCGGGGTGAGGGGTGGGGGCAGGAGGAATACATGAGCACACAACGCCCTTTGATTTCTATCTATATGCCGACATGGAATCGTCAGCAGCTGGCGATCCGCGCGATTAAATCGGTCCTGCGTCAGGATTACGATAACTGGGAACTGATTATCGTGGATGACTGTTCCTCCTCTTACGAACAGCTGCAAAAATTTGTTGAAGACCTTAACGATCCGCGCGTGGTTTACACGCACAACGCCATCAACTCCGGGGCGTGCGCGGTGCGCAATCAGGCGATTATGCAGGCGAAAGGGCAGTATCTGACCGGTATCGACGACGATGACGAATGGACGCCAAACCGCCTGTCTATTTTCCTGTCGCACAAGGCGCAGCTGGTGACTCACGCGTTTCTCTATGCCAACGACTACGTCTGTCAGGGCGAGGTATATTCGCAGCCTGCCAGCCTGCCGCTGTATCCGAAATCACCCTATTCCCGCCGCCTGTTCTACAAGCGCAACATTATCGGCAATCAGGTGTTTACCTGGGCCTGGCGCTTTAAGGAGTGCCTGTTCGATACCGAGCTGAAGGCCGCGCAGGATTACGACATCTTCCTGCGCATGGTGGTGGAGTACGGCGAGCCGTGGAAGGTGGAAGAGGCCACGCAGATCCTGCACATCAACCACGGGGAGATGCAGATCACCTCGTCACCGAAAAAATTCTCGGGCTACTTCCATTTTTACCGCAAGCACAAGGACAAGTTTGACCGTGCCAGCCGGAAGTATCAGCTCTTTACCCTCTATCAGATCCGCAATAAGCGCATGAACTGGCGCACGCTGCTGACGCTGCTGTCGGTGCGTAACGGCAAGCGTCTGGCTGACGGGCTTCGGGGGAAATAATGTTTCTGGAAGATTGCCGCGCAAACAGCTGGAGCCTGCGTCCGTGCTGCATGGTTCTGGCCTACCGTATTGCGCACTTTTGCTCGGTGTGGCGCAAGAAAAACGTACTGAACAATATCTGGGCCGCGCCGGTGCTGGTGCTGTATCGCATCATCACCGAATGCTTTTTTGGCTATGAAATTCAGGCCGCTGCCACCATTGGTCGCCGCTTTACCATTCATCACGGCTATGCGGTCGTCATCAACAAGTTCGTGGTCGCGGGTGATGATTTCACCATTCGCCACGGGGTGACGATCGGCAACCGCGGGCCGGACAGCCTGGCCTGCCCGGTCATCGGCAATAACGTCGAGCTGGGGGCGAACGTGGTGATAATTGGCGATATTAGCGTAGGCAATAACGTAACGATTGGCGCAGGCAGCGTGGTGCTGGACAGCATTCCGGACAACGCGCTGGTGGTGGGTGAAAAAGCCCGCGTGAAGGTGATTAAATGAACATTCTGCAATTTAACGTGCGCCTCGCAGAGGGCGGGGCGGCAGGCGTAGCGCTGGATCTGCACCAGCGCGCGCTGCAAAAAGGACTCCAGTCGCGCTTCGTTTACGGTTACGGCAAGGGCGGTAAGAAAAGCGTCAGCCATGATAACTATCCGCAGGTGCTGAAGCAGACGCCGCGTCTGACCTCCATCGCCAATATTGCGCTGTTCCGCCTGTTTAACCGCGATCTGTTTGGCAACCTGAATAATCTTTACCGCACCGTCACCCGCACCAGCGGCCCGGTTGTGCTGCACTTCCACGTGCTGCACAGCTACTGGCTGAATCTGGATGAGGTGGTGGCGTTTTGCGGCAAGGTGAAGGCGCACAAGCCGGATACCCGGTTCGTCTGGACGCTGCACGACCACTGGAGCGTGACCGGACGCTGCGCGTTCACCGACGGATGCGAAGGCTGGAAAAACGCCTGCCAGAAATGCCCCACGCTCAGCAACTACCCGCCGGTGAAGGTGGATCGCGCGCATCAGCTGGTTGAGGGCAAGCGTCAGCTGTTCCGCGATATGCTTTCGCTCGGCTGCACGTTTATCTCTCCAAGCCAGCACGTGGCGGATGCTTTTAACAGCCTTTATGGGGCAGGGCGCTGCAAGATCATCAACAACGGTATTGATGTGGCGACGGAAGAGATCCTGGCCGAACTGACGCCCGTGGCCGTTACCGCCGGCAAGCCGAAAATTGCGGTCGTCGCCCATGACCTGCGCTACGACGGCAAAACCAACCAGCAGCTGGTGCGCGACATGATGGCGCTCGGCGACAAAATTGAACTGCATACCTTTGGCAAATTCTCGCCGTTCGAAGGCGCTAACGTGGTGAATCACGGGTTTGAAACCGACAAGCGCAAGCTGATGAGCGCCCTCAACGGCATGGACGCGCTGGTCTTCAGCTCCCGCGTGGACAACTACCCGCTGATCCTGTGCGAAGCGCTCTCCATTGGCGTGCCGGTGATTGCCACCCACAGCGACGCGGCGCGGGAAGTGCTGGAGAAATCGGGCGGTAAAACGTTCGCCGAGCAGGAGGTGCTGCCGCTGGTGCAGCTGTCGAAGGCCGATATTGCGCAGGCCGTTTTTGGCACGGACCTGGAATCGTTCCGCAACCGCAGCCGCAAAGCATACAGCGGACAACAGATGCTGGAGGAGTATGTCTCGTTCTATCAGAATCTGTAGTTATCTGCTGCTGCCGCTGATCTACCTGCTGGTCAACGTTAAGATTGCCCAGCTCGGTGAAAGCTTCCCGATCACCATCGTCACCTTCCTGCCGGTTCTGCTGCTGCTGTACGTTGACAAGCTTAACCTCAAAAAGCTGATGATTGCGCTGGGGATCGGGTTTGGCCTGACGGCATTTAACTACATCTTTGGTCAGTCGCTGGATGCCAGCAAATATGTCACCTCCACCATGCTGTTTGTTTATATCGTTATCATTATTGGCATGGTATGGAGTATTCGCTTTAAAACTATTTCTCCGCACAATTATCGGAAAATCCTCAGGTTCTTTTATATTGCCGTTGGGCTGATTGTTATGCTTGCGGCAATGGAGATGGCGCAAATTATTCTCACGGGCGGCAGTAGCCTGATGGAAATAATTTCGAAATATCTTATATACAGTAACAGCTATGTACTGAACTTCATTAAGTTTGGTGGCAAGCGTACTACCGCGCTCTATTTTGAACCGGCGTTTTTTGCTCTGGCATTAATCTCAATTTGGCTCAGCATCAAACAGTTCGGTATCAAAACCCCCAAGACCGATGCTATGATTCTTGCAGGAATCGTTCTGTCTGGGTCGTTCTCAGGGGTAATGACGTTTATCCTGTTTTACCTGCTTGAATGGGCGTTCCAGTACCTGAACAAAGAGGCGATTAAGAAAAAACTGCCGCTGGCGATAATCTCTCTGACGGTATTTTTAGTGGGCGTCATATTCGCGTTTCCGTACATTTCAGAACGTCTGGGTGATTTGGGAACGGAAGGTTCGTCGTCCTATTATCGCATTGTGGGTCCACTGGTGATGGTGGGTTATTCCTTAACCCATATTGATGGCGTAGTAAGATTCGGCTCACTTTACGAATATGTTGCATCATTCGGAATCTTTAACGGTGCGGACGTCGGAAAAACCATAGACAATGGTCTGTATCTGTTAATTATTTATTTTTCCTGGTTCGCCGTACTATTGACACTGTGGTATCTGTTTAAAGTTTTCAAAATGATGATTAACGCGTTTGGTGATAACCAGAACTTTCGCGTGCAACTTTATCTGTTCACACCGGTGTCGCTGTTTTTTACCGGGTCAATATTTAGCCCGGAATATGCTTTCTTAATTGTCTGTCCGTTTATTTTGCGCAAAGCGCTCAATATTACGCGCGTATGACGAAATGAGGTGATTTATGTTTCTTAGCGTCATTACTGTCGCCTTTCGTAACTACGAAGGGGTGGTAAAAACCTGGCGCTCGCTGCGCAACCTGGCGCGCGATCCGAGCCTCACGTTTGAGTGGATCGTGGTCGATGGCGGCTCGAACGACGGCACGGCGGAGTTCCTGGAAAAACTCAACGGCGAGTTCAACTTACGTTACATCAGCGAGAAAGATAAAGGCATTTACGATGCGATGAATAAAGGCATCAGCATGGCGCAGGGGCGCTACGCCATTTTCCTTAATTCCGGCGACGTGTTCCATGAGGATGTGGCGCTGTTTGCCCGCCAGCTGGCGCGCCAGAAAGAAGATGCGATGTTTATCGGCGATGCGCTGCTTGATTTCGGTGAAGGGAAAAAAGTGCTGCGCGGCGCGAAGCCAGGCTGGTATATCTACCACAGCCTGCCGGCCAGCCATCAGGCTATTTTCTTCCCGATGAGCGGCCTGAAAAAACAGCCTTACGATTTGCGCTATAAAGTGTCATCAGATTATGCCCTGGCCGCCAGCCTGTACAAATCCGGCTACCCGTTCCGTCGAATTAAAGGACTGGTATCTGAATTTTCAATGGGCGGCGTGTCAACTTCAAATAATCTGGAATTGTGTCAGGATGCCAAAAACGTGCAGCGTAAAATATTACGCGTGCCGGGGTTCTGGGCGGAATTATCTTATTTCTTACGTCTGAAAACGACGGGTAAAGCGAAAGCCTTATATAACAAAGCCTGAGATATAAGGAAACGTAATGCAGGAATTAAATGGATTCTCCGTGCCGAAAGGTTTTCGGGGCGGGAGCGGTATTAAAGTTCAGCTGTGGTGGGCCGTACAGGCAACGTTATTTGCCTGGTCGCCGCAGATAATGTACCGCTGGCGCGCATTTTTACTGCGCCTGTTTGGCGCAAAAATAGGAAAAAACGTAGTCATTCGTCCTTCGGTGAAAATTACCTATCCCTGGAAATTAACGCTTGGGGATTACGCCTGGGTAGGGGATGACGCAGTGTTATATACCCTTGGCGAGATTACGATTGGCGCAAATTCGGTGGTGTCACAGAAGTGTTATTTGTGCACCGGCAGCCACGATTTTATGAGCCCGCATTTTGATATTACCGCTACGCCTATTGTAATCGGTGAAAAATGCTGGCTGGCAACGGATGTCTTTGTTGCACCCGGTGTTTCTGTTGGCGATGGCACGGTAGTCGGTGCCCGCAGCAGCGTTTTTAAATCGCTACCGGCAAATAAAGTTTGCCGTGGCAACCCCGCAGTGGTGATACGCGAACGCGTTGAAACTGAAAAACTTTGATAAGTACAGAGGAATATAAACATGTCTAAAGTCGCTCTCATCACCGGCGTTACCGGACAAGATGGTTCTTACCTGGCAGAATTGCTGCTGGAAAAAGGGTATGAAGTTCACGGTATTAAGCGTCGTGCCTCTTCATTCAACACCGAGCGTGTCGATCACATTTACCAGGATCCGCATGCGGCAAACCCGAAATTCCATCTGCATTACGGCGACCTGACCGATACCTCCAACCTGACCCGCATCCTGCAAGAAGTACAGCCGGATGAAGTGTACAACCTGGGGGCGATGAGCCACGTTGCGGTTTCTTTCGAGTCCCCGGAATACACCGCCGACGTGGATGCGATGGGTACGCTGCGTCTGCTGGAAGCGATTCGCTTCCTCGGTCTTGAGAAGAAAACCCGCTTCTACCAGGCATCCACTTCCGAGCTGTACGGCCTGGTGCAGGAAATCCCGCAGAAAGAGACCACGCCGTTCTACCCGCGTTCCCCGTACGCTGTGGCGAAACTGTACGCTTACTGGATCACCGTGAACTACCGTGAATCCTACGGCATGTACGCCTGTAACGGCATTCTGTTTAACCATGAATCTCCGCGTCGCGGCGAAACCTTCGTGACCCGCAAAATCACCCGTGCGATCGCCAACATCGCTCAGGGCCTGGAGTCTTGCCTGCACCTCGGCAACATGGATTCCCTGCGTGACTGGGGCCATGCAAAAGACTACGTGAAAATGCAGTGGATGATGTTGCAGCAGGAGCAGCCAGAAGACTTCGTGATTGCGACCGGTGTGCAGTACTCCGTTCGTCAGTTCGTTGAGATGGCTGCGGCACAGCTGGGCATCAAGCTGCGCTTCGAAGGCACCGGCGTGGAAGAGAAGGGCATCGTTGTTTCCGTGACCGGCCACGACGCACCGGGCGTGAAGCCAGGCGATGTGATTGTCCAGGTTGATCCGCGCTACTTCCGTCCTGCTGAAGTGGAAACCCTGCTGGGCGACCCAACCAAAGCGCACGAGAAGCTGGGCTGGAAACCAGAAACCACCCTGCAAGAAATGGTATCCGAGATGGTGGCCAAAGATCTTGAAGCAGCGAAAAAACACTCCCTGCTCAAGTCTCATGGCTACGAGGTTGCCATCGCGCTGGAGTCCTGAGAATGTCAAAACAACGTATTTTTGTCGCCGGTCATCGCGGAATGGTGGGTTCCGCGATTGTTCGCCAGCTGGAACAGCGCGGCGACGTCGAGGTGATTGTTCGCACGCGTGACGAGCTGAACCTGCTTGACAGCAAAGCGGTGGAGGAATTCTTCGCCAGCGAACGTATCGACCAGGTGTATCTGGCGGCGGCGAAGGTGGGCGGCATTGTCGCTAACAACACCTACCCGGCGGATTTCATCTACGAGAACATGATGATTGAGAGCAACATCATTCACGCGGCGCATCTGCACAACGTGAACAAGCTGCTGTTCCTCGGTTCATCCTGTATCTACCCGAAGATGGCGAAGCAGCCGATTGCCGAAAGCGAACTGTTGCAGGGCACGCTGGAAGCCACTAACGAGCCGTATGCGATTGCCAAAATTGCCGGGATCAAGCTGTGTGAATCCTACAACCGTCAGTATAACCGCGACTATCGCTCGGTGATGCCGACCAACCTGTACGGACCGCACGATAACTTCCACCCGAGCAATTCCCACGTGATCCCGGCGCTGCTGCGTCGCTTCCACGAGGCGACTGCCGAAAACGCCCCTGACGTGGTGGTGTGGGGCAGCGGGACGCCAATGCGCGAATTCCTGCACGTGGACGACATGGCGGCTGCCAGTATTCACGTGATGGAGCTGGATCGCGAGGTGTGGCAGGAAAACACCGAGCCGATGCTGTCGCACATTAACGTCGGGACCGGCGTGGACTGCACCATTCGCGAGCTGGCGCAGACCATCGCGCAGGTGGTGGGCTACAAGGGCCGCGTGGTGTTTGACGCGACCAAACCGGACGGCACGCCGCGCAAGCTGCTGGACGTGACCCGTCTGCATCAGCTGGGCTGGTATCACGAGGTCTCACTGGAGCAGGGGCTGGCCAGCACCTACCAGTGGTTCCTGGAAAACCAGCACCGCTTCCGGGGGTAATGATGTTTTTAAGTCAGGAAGATTTTGCCACGGTGGTGCGTTCCACTCCGCTCATCTCAATTGATTTGATCGTGGAGAACGAACGCGGCGAGTTCTTGCTGGGGAAACGAACCAATCGTCCTGCACAGGGCTTCTGGTTCGTGCCCGGCGGGCGCGTGCAGAAGGATGAGACGCTGGCAAATGCCTTCGAGCGTCTCACTCTGGCGGAACTGGGCCTGCAACTGCCGATGGCAGCGGGCCAGTTTTACGGGGTCTGGCAGCACTTCTATGACGACAACTTTTCAGGCACCGGCTTTACCACGCACTACATCGTGCTGGGGTTCCGCCTGAAGGTGAGTGAGGCAGACCTGCGTCTGCCTGATTCTCAGCATGACGATTACCGCTGGTTAACGCCGGAGGCGCTGCTGGCAAGCGACAACGTCCATGACAACAGTCGGGCGTACTTCCTCGCGGAACGTCAGGCCGAGGTGCCAGGCCTATGAAAATCCTCGTCTACGGAATTAACTACTCGCCGGAATTAACCGGTATCGGGAAATACACCGGCGAGATGGTCGAGTGGATGGCGAGCCAGGGACATGACGTGCGGGTGATTACCGCCCCGCCGTACTACCCGGAGTGGAAGGTAGGCGAACGCTATTCCAGCTGGCGCTATCGCCGCGAAGAGGGGGCTGCGACCGTCTGGCGCTGCCCGCTCTACGTGCCGAAACAGCCCTCGACGCTGAAACGTTTAATTCATCTGGGCAGCTTTGCCCTGAGCAGTTTCTTCCCGCTGATGGCGCAGCGTCGCTGGAAGCCGGATCGCATCATCGGCGTGGTGCCGACGCTGTTCTGCACGCCGGGCATGCGCCTGCTGGGAAAACTCTCCGGCGCGCGCACCCTGCTGCACATTCAGGATTATGAAGTGGACGCCATGCTCGGTCTGGGTATGGCCGGGAAAGGCAAGGGCGGCAAGGTGGCGAAGCTCGCCAGCGCCTTTGAGCGCAGCGGCCTGCACAACGTGGATTATGTTTCGACCATCTCGCGCTCGATGATGAACAAGGCGCAGGAGAAGGGCGTCCCGGCGGAAAAGGTGATCTTCTTCCCGAACTGGTCCGAAGTGGCGCGCTTCCGCGATGTAACAGAACACGATGCGCAGGCGCTGCGCGCGCAGCTCGGCTTGCCTGCGGAACAAAAAATTATTCTTTACTCAGGCAACATCGGTGAAAAACAGGGGCTGGAGAGCGTGATTGACGCCGCGCTTCAGCTGAGCGAACACCCGTGGATGTTTGTGATTGTCGGGCAGGGCGGCGGTAAGGCGCGGCTGGAGAAAATGGCCAGCGAGCGCGGACTGACCAACATCCGCTTCTTCCCGCTTCAGTCTTATGACGCGCTGCCCGCGCTGCTGAAAATGGCGGATTGCCATCTGGTAGTGCAAAAACGCGGTGCGGCGGATGCGGTGCTGCCGTCCAAGCTGACCAATATTCTGGCAGTGGGCGGAAACGCGGTGATTACGGCAGAAGCCGGAACAGAATTAGGCCAGCTGTGCAACAGCTACCCGGGCATTGCCGTTTGCGTGGAGCCGGAATCGGTCCCTGCGCTGGTAACCGGAATTGAGCAGGCACTCGCCATGCCAAAAGAGAACACGGTGGCACGTGAATATGCCGAACGCACGCTCGAGAAAGAGAACGTGCTGAGCCAATTTATTGCAGATATACGGGGATAAATCATGAGTCAAACCACTTTGTATCCGGTCGTAATGGCGGGTGGATCCGGGAGCCGGTTGTGGCCACTGTCCCGCGTGCTTTATCCAAAACAATTTCTGTGCCTGAAGGGCGACCTCACCATGCTGCAAACGACGGTTAACCGTCTGCACGGCGTGGAGTGCGAAAGCCCGGTGGTGATCTGCAACGAACAGCACCGCTTTATCGTTGCCGAGCAGCTGCGCCAGCTGAACAAACTGACCGAAAATATCATTCTGGAGCCTGCCGGTCGTAACACCGCGCCCGCTATCGCCCTTGCGGCGCTGGCGGCGAAACGCAGCAGCCCGGACTGCGATCCGCTGATGCTGGTGCTGGCGGCTGATCACGTCATCCAGCAGGAAGACGCCTTCCGCGACGCGGTTCGGGCGGCCATTCCTTATGCAGAAGACGGCAAGCTGGTGACCTTCGGCATCGTGCCGGACCTGCCGGAAACCGGCTATGGCTACATTCGCCGCGGCAGCGTAACGCCGGGCGAGGGCGACAGCGTGGCCTTTGACGTGGCGCAATTTGTCGAGAAGCCTAATCTGGAAACCGCGCAGGCGTACGTGGCCAGCGGTGAATACTACTGGAACAGCGGCATGTTCCTGTTCCGTGCCGGTCGCTACCTGGAAGAACTGGAGAAATACCGTCCGGATATCTTAAGCGCCTGCGAAAAAGCGATGGCGGTGGTGGATCCGGATCTCGATTTTATCCGCGTGGATGAAGACGCCTTCCTCGCCTGTCCGGAAGAGTCCATCGACTATGCGGTGATGGAACGCACGGCAGATGCGGTAGTGGTGCCGATGGATGCGGGCTGGAGCGACGTCGGCTCCTGGTCATCACTGTGGGAGATCAGCGCACACACCCCGGAGGGTAACGTCCATCACGGTGATGTCATCAGCCACAAAACAGAAAACAGCTACGTTTACGCCGAGTCTGGCCTCGTCACCACGGTCGGGGTGAAAGATCTGGTCGTGGTGCAGACCAAAGACGCGGTGCTGATTGCCGACCGTAACGCCGTGCAGGACGTGAAAAAAGTGGTGGAGCAGATCAAGGCCGACGGCCGTCACGAGCACCATATCCATCGGGAAGTCTACCGTCCGTGGGGGAAATATGACTCCATCGACGCGGGCGAACGTTACCAGGTGAAGCGCATTACCGTGAAGCCGGGTGAGGGGCTGTCGGTGCAGATGCACCATCATCGCGCCGAACACTGGGTCGTGGTGGCGGGTACCGCCAAAGTGACCATCGACGGTGAAGTGAAGCTGCTCGGCGAAAACGAGTCCATTTATATTCCGCTGGGGGCAACGCACTGCCTGGAAAACCCGGGGAAAATTCCGCTCGACTTAATTGAGGTGCGCTCCGGCTCCTATCTGGAGGAGGACGACATTATCCGCTTCCAGGATCGCTACGGGCGCGTGTAGCACTCCGCAACATGCCCGGTGGCGCTGCGCTTACCGGGCCTACGAATGACAAAAATAAATTTGGCCATTAATTGGTCAGGGCCAACTGTTGCCTGAAAAAGGGGTCATCATGGAAAAATTAACCTGTTTTAAAGCCTACGACATTCGCGGCAAGCTGGGCGAAGAGCTGAATGAAGACATTGCGTGGCGCATTGGCCGCGCGTACGGCGAATACCTGAAGCCACAAACTATCGTGCTGGGCGGCGACGTGCGTCTGACAAGCGAATCCCTGAAGCTGGCGCTGGCGAAAGGGCTACAGGACGCGGGCGTCGACGTGCTGGATATCGGCCTTTCCGGTACCGAAGAGATCTATTTTGCCACCTTCCACCTCGGCGTGGACGGCGGTATCGAAGTGACGGCCAGCCATAACCCGATGGACTACAACGGCATGAAGCTGGTGCGCAAGGGCGCGCGTCCTATCAGCGGCGACACCGGCCTGCGCGACGTGCAGCGCCTGGCCGAGGCCAACGACTTCCCGCCGGTGAATGAAGCCAGACGCGGCAGCTATAAGCAGATCAACCTGCAAAAAGAGTACATCGACCACCTGCTGGGCTACATCAACGTGGCAAACCTCAAGCCGCTGAAGCTGGTGATCAACTCCGGCAACGGCGCGGCAGGCCCGGTTGTCGATGCACTTGAAGCCCGCTTCAAGGCGCTGAACGTGCCGGTAACGTTCGTCAAAGTGCACAACACGCCTGACGGCAACTTCCCGAACGGTATTCCTAACCCGCTGCTGCCGGAGTGCCGCGACGACACCCGCAACGCGGTGATCGAGCACGGTGCCGATATGGGTATCGCCTTTGACGGCGACTTCGACCGCTGCTTCCTGTTCGACGAAAAAGGTCAGTTTATCGAAGGCTACTACATCGTTGGCCTGCTTGCGGAAGCGTTCCTTGAGAAAAACCCGGGCGCGAAGATCATTCACGATCCGCGTCTTTCCTGGAACACCGTCGACGTGGTGAAGGCCGCGGGCGGCGAGCCGGTGATGTCCAAAACCGGTCACGCGTTTATCAAAGAGCGCATGCGCGAGGAAGACGCCATCTACGGCGGCGAGATGAGCGCGCACCACTATTTCCGTGATTTTGCCTACTGTGACAGCGGGATGATCCCGTGGCTGCTGGTGACCGAACTGCTGTGCCTGAAAGGGCAGAGCCTGGGTGAGCTGGTGCGCGACCGCATGGCGGCATTCCCGGCCAGCGGCGAGATCAACAGCAAGCTGGCACAGCCCGCCGAGGCGATTGCCCGCGTTGAACACCACTTTGCCCTTCACGCGCTGGAGATTGACCGTACCGACGGTATCAGCATGGCGTTCCCGCAGTGGCGCTTTAACCTGCGTTCGTCCAACACCGAGCCGGTGGTGCGCCTGAACGTGGAGTCCCGGGCCGATACCGCGCTGATGGAAGCGCGAACGAAGGACATTCTGGCGCTGTTGAATCAGTAAAAACTGCCCCTCACCCCAGCCCTCTCCCCAAAGGGGAGAGGGTGTTTAAGTTCCCTCTCCCCTCTGGGGAGAGGGGTAGGGTGAGGGGAAAGGTTTAGAACTAAAGGAACAACGATGACAAATCTAAAAAAGCGCGAACGAGCGAGAACGAATGCATCGTTAATCTCAATGGTGCAGCGTTTTTCTGATATCACCATCATGGTCGGCGGACTGTGGGCGGTGTGTTGGGTCAGCGGGCAGTCGTTCTTCTACATGCATTTGCTGATGGCGTTGATCGCGCTGGTGGTGTTTCAGATGATTGGCGGCATGACCGATTTTTATCGTTCATGGCGCGGGGTCAAAATGACCACCGAACTGATGCTGCTGCTCCAGAACTGGACCTTAAGCCTGATTTTCAGCGCAGGCCTGGTGGCGTTCAGCCATGATTTTGATAACCGCCTTGTGACCTATCTCTGCTGGTATCTGTTGACCAGCGTTGGCATGGTGGTTTGCCGCTCGCTGATCCGCTTCGGCGCAGGCTGGTTGCGCAACCGCGGCTATAACCGCCGCTTCGTTGCCGTGGCGGGGGATCTGCCGGTCGGGCAGGTGCTGCTCGACAGCTTCCGCAAAGAGCCGTGGTTAGGTTTTGAAGTGGTCGGGATTTATCACGACGCGAAGCCCGGTGGCGTGCCGTCCGACTGGGCGGGCAACTACGAACAGCTTATTGACGACGCCAAAGCCGGCAAAATTCATAACGTCTACATCGCCATGCAGATGAAGGATGAATCCCGCATCAAGAAGCTGATGCGCGAGCTGGCGGATACCACCTGCTCGGTGATCCTCATCCCGGACGTGTTCACCTTCAACATTCTTCACTCCCGTATTGAAGAGGTAAACGGGGTGCCGGTTGTTCCGCTGTACGACACGCCGCTGTCGGGGATCAACCGCGTGCTGAAGCGCGTGGAAGACATTGTTCTGTCGTCCCTGATCCTGCTGCTGATCTCCCCTGTGCTGTGCTGCATTGCGCTGGCGGTGAAGATCAGCTCGCCGGGGCCGATCATCTTCCGTCAGACCCGCTACGGCATGGACGGTAAGCCGATCATGGTGTGGAAGTTCCGCTCCATGAAGGTGATGGAGAACGACAAGGTGGTGACCCAGGCGACGCAGAACGATCCGCGCGTCACCCGCGTGGGCAACTTCCTGCGCCGTACCTCGCTGGATGAGCTGCCGCAGTTCATCAACGTGTTCACCGGGGGGATGTCCATCGTCGGGCCACGTCCTCACGCCGTTGCCCATAACGAGCAGTACCGTACCCTGATTGAAGGCTACATGCTGCGCCATAAGGTGAAGCCAGGCATTACCGGCTGGGCGCAGATCAACGGCTGGCGCGGCGAGACCGACACGCTGGAAAAAATGGAAAAACGCATCGAGTTCGACCTGGAGTACATCCGCGAGTGGAGCCTCTGGTTCGATATCAAGATTGTTTTTCTGACCATTTTCAAAGGCTTCGTGAACAAAGCGGCGTACTAAGATGAGCTTACGAGAAAAAACCATCAGCGGCGCGAAATGGTCAGCCATGGCCACCATCGTCATCATCGGCCTCGGGCTGGTGCAGATGACGGTGCTGGCGCGCATTATCGATAACCACCAGTTTGGCCTGCTGACCGTCTCGCTGGTGATTATCGCGCTGGCCGATACGCTGTCTGACTTCGGTATCGCCAACTCCATTATCCAGCGTAAAGAGATTAGCCATCTTGAGCTGACCACGCTCTACTGGCTGAACGTTGGGCTGGGCATCTTCGTCTTTGTGCTGGTCTTTCTCCTGAGCGACGTGATTGCCAATGTGCTGCATAACCCGGACCTTGCGCCGCTGATGCGCACCCTGTCGTTTGCTTTTGTGGTGATCCCGCACGGGCAGCAGTTCCGCGCGCTGATGCAAAAAGAGCTGGAGTTCAACAAGATTGGCATGATCGAGACCAGCGCCGTGCTGGCGGGCTTTACCTTCACCGTGGTTAGCGCCCATTTCTGGCCGCTGGCGATGACCGCCATTCTTGGCTACCTCGTTAACTCTGCCGTGCGCACGCTGCTGTTTGGCTTCTTTGGCCGCAAGATCTATCGCCCGGGGCTGCACTTCTCGCTGGCGTCTGTTTCGTCCAACCTGCGCTTTGGCGCATGGCTGACGGCAGACAGCATCATCAACTACGTGAATACTAACCTCTCCACGCTGGTGCTGGCGCGCATTCTGGGCGCAAGCGTCGCGGGCGGCTATAACCTGGCGTACAACGTCGCGGTTGTCCCGCCGATGAAGCTCAACCCTATCATTACCCGCGTGCTGTTCCCGGCGTTCGCCAAGATTCAGGACGATACCGAGAAGCTGCGCGTAAACTTTTACAAGCTGCTCTCCGTGGTGGGGATCATCAACTTCCCGGTGCTGCTGGGGCTGATGGTGGTCTCCAGCAATTTCGTGCCGCTGGTGTTTGGCGAGAAGTGGAACAGCATCATCCCGATCCTGCAACTGCTGTGCGTTGTGGGGCTGCTGCGCTCGGTGGGGAACCCGATTGGTTCTCTGCTGATGGCGAAGGCGCGCGTGGATATCAGCTTCAAGTTCAACGTGTTTAAAACCTTCCTGTTTATTCCGGCAATTATTGTGGGCGGTCACACGGCGGGCGCCATTGGCGTGACGCTCGGCTTCCTGCTGGTGCAGATCGTCAATACAGTGCTGAGCTACTTCGTGATGATCAAACCGGTGCTGGGCTCCAGCTACCGTCAGTACATTCTCAGCCTGTGGCTGCCGTTTTATCTCTCATTACCGACGCTTGCGGTGAGCTACGGTCTGGGCGTGGTGCTCAACGGGCATCTGTCGCTGGCGGCGCTGCTGGCGGTGCAGGTGGCGGCCGGCGCGCTGGCGTTCGGCGTGATGATTG
The DNA here is from genome assembly GCF_014982165.1 of Enterobacter cloacae complex sp. P24RS. Classification (NCBI taxonomy): domain Bacteria; kingdom Pseudomonadati; phylum Pseudomonadota; class Gammaproteobacteria; order Enterobacterales; family Enterobacteriaceae; genus Enterobacter; species Enterobacter cloacae complex sp. P24RS. The sequence continues at coordinate 88,703 of NZ_JADCKU010000018.1, read as the reverse complement.
TGCTGTCCCGCAATGCGCTGGTGGTCGAGATGAAGCGCCAGTTTTGCCGTAACGAAAAAATGAAAACGCTGCTTCGCGCAGGCTAATTTTACGAGGCCATTATGAAATTACTTATTCTTGGCAACCATACCTGCGGCAACCGTGGCGACAGCGCCATCCTGCGCGGTTTACTGGATGCAATTAACACCCTTAAGCCTGAGACAGAAGTGGATGTGATGAGCCGTTATCCGGTCAGCTCATCCTGGTTACTCAACCGCCCGGTGATGGGCGACCCGCTCTACAGCCAGATGAAACAGCACAACAACGCTGCGGGCGTGATGGGGCGCGTGAAGAAAGTGCTGCGTCGTCGCTACCAGCATCAGGTGCTGCTTTCCCGCGTCACCGATACCGGCAAGCTGCGCAACATTGCCATCGCGCAGGGCTTTACCGATTTCGTGCGTCTGCTGTCTGGCTATGACGCCATTATTCAGGTGGGCGGCTCGTTCTTCGTTGACCTGTACGGCGTGCCGCAGTTTGAGCATGCGCTTTGCACCTTTATGGCGAAAAAGCCGCTGTTTATGATCGGCCACAGCGTCGGGCCATTCCAGGATCCGCAGTTTAACCAGCTGGCGAACTATGTCTTCGGCCACTGCGACGCGCTGATCCTGCGTGAATCGGTCAGCCTCGACATGATGAAGCGCAGCGAAATCGACACCACCAAAGTGGAGCACGGCGTAGACACCGCCTGGCTGGTTGATCATCAGAATGACAGCTTCCAGGCCAGCTACGCGGTACAGCACTGGCTGGACGTGGCGGCACAGCAGAAAACCGTCGCCATTACCCTGCGTGAACTCGCCCCGTTTGATAAACGCCTCGGCACGACCCAGGCGGCGTACGAAAAAGCCTTTGCCGACGTAGTCAACCGCGTGCTGGACAGCGGTTACCAGGTGCTGGCGCTCTCAACCTGTACCGGTATCGACAGCTACAACAAGGATGACCGCATGGTGGCGCTGAACCTGCGCAACCTGGTGAACGATCCGTCCCGCTACCACGTGGTAATGGACGAGCTGAACGACCTGGAGATGGGCAAGCTGCTCTCCGCCTGCGACCTGACCGTGGGCACGCGTCTGCACTCGGCGATTATCTCGATGAACTTCGGCACGCCGGCCATCGCCATCAACTACGAGCACAAGTCCGCGGGCATTATGCAGCAGCTCGGTATGCCGGAAATGGCCGTCGATATTCGTCATCTGCTGGACGGATCGCTGGGTGCAATGGTGGGCGACACGCTCGGCCAGCTGCCTGCGATCAACGAGCGTCTGGCGGTGGCGGTGAAAGCCGAACGCGAAAAGGGCATTGGGATGGTGAAATCCGTCCTCGACCGCGTCCGGGAGGGGAAATGAAGGTTGGTTTCTTCTTACTGAAATTCCCGCTGTCGTCTGAAACTTTCGTGCTGAACCAAATCACCGCGTTTATCGATATGGGATATGACGTGGAGATTATCGCCCTGCAAAAGGGCGATACGCAGAACACCCATGCGGCGTATACCCAGTATGGGCTGGAGGCGAAAACCCGCTGGTTGCAGGACGAACCCGCCGGACGGATGAACAAACTGCGCCATCGCGCCGGCCAGACGCTGCGCGGCCTGCATCGCGCATCGACCTGGCGGGCGCTGAATATGTCGCGCTACGGGGCGGAGGCCCGTAACCTGATCCTCTCCGCCATTTGCGGGCAAACGGCCCAGCCGTATCGCGCCGACGTCTTTATCGCCCACTTCGGACCGGCAGGCGTAACCGCCGCGAAACTGCGCGAGCTGGGGGTGATTGAGGGCAAAATCGCCACCATTTTCCACGGTATCGACATTTCCAGCCGGGAAGTGCTGAACCACTACACGCCGGAATATCAGCAGCTGTTTCGCCGTGGCGACATGATGCTGCCGATAAGCGATCTGTGGGCCGGACGCCTGAAAACCATGGGCTGCCCGAGCCACAAAATCACCGTTTCACGCATGGGCGTGGATATGGAACGCTTCACCCAGCGACCAGTCAAGGTGCCGGGCAAGCCGCTGCAAATTATCTCTGTGGCCCGTCTGACCGAAAAGAAAGGGCTGCACGTGGCCATCGAGGCCTGTCGCCAGCTGAAGGCGCGCGGCGTGGACTTCCACTACCGCATCCTGGGTATCGGACCGTGGGAGCGTCGTCTGCGCACGCTGATTGAGCAGTATCAGCTGGAAGACGTGGTCGAGATGCCCGGCTTTAAGCCGAGCCATGAAGTGAAGGCTATGCTCGATGACGCCGATGTGTTTCTGCTGCCCTCCGTGACGGGCGCCGACGGCGATATGGAAGGCATTCCCGTGGCGCTGATGGAGGCGATGGCGGTCGGCATTCCGGTGGTTTCGACGCTGCACAGCGGGATCCCGGAGCTGATCACCTCTGAACATTCCGGCTGGCTGGTCCCCGAAAACAACGCGCTGGCGCTGGCGGACCGTCTGGCCGCGTTCAGTGACATCGATCGGCAGACGCTGATCCCCGTGCTGCAAAATGCGCGGCAAAAAGTTGAAGCAGAATTCAATCAGCAGGTGATTAATCGCCAGTTAGCGAGCCTGCTGCAAACGCTGTAACGCTGAGGTTGTATGCTGAAAAAGATTACCCGACGCCGATTTGTCTCTTCATTATCCGTCCTGGCCGCCATGCCGCTGTTGTCGCCCCGCGCTGCGCGGGCGGCGACCGGGAAGACGGTTTCTGTCGATCGCTACAACAATAACGACTGGATCGCCGCCTTTAAGCAGGCCTTTACCGAGGGCGATACCGTTGTTGTTCCCGCCGGGTTAACCTGTGAAAACATCAATACCGGCATTTTTATTCCTGATGGCAAAACCCTGCTGATCCGCGGCGCGCTGAAGGGCAACGGACGCGGACGGTTTGTGCTTCAGGAAGGCTGCAAGGTCATTGGGGAAGGAGAAGGGCGCACGCATAACATCACGCTGGACGTGCGTGGCTCCGACTGCGTCATTAAAGGGCTGGCGATGAGCGGCTTCGGCCCCGTCACCCAGATCTACATTGGCGGTAAAAAGCCGCGAGTGATGCGTAACCTGCTTATCGATCGCCTCACCGTGAGCCAGGCCAACTACGCCATTCTGCGCCAGGGATTCCATAATCAGGTGGACGGTGCGCGCATTACCAACTGTAAGTTCAGCCATTTGCAGGGTGACGCGATAGAGTGGAACGTGGCGATTAACGACCGCAACATCCTGATCTCTGACCACGTCATCGATAACATCAACTGCACCAACGGCAAGATCAACTGGGGCATAGGCATCGGGCTTGCCGGCAGCACCTATGATAACGACTATCCGGAAAAGCAGACCGTTAAAAACTTCGTTGTGGCAAATATCACCGGCAGCAACTGTCGGCAGCTGGTCCATGTCGAAAACGGTAAACACTTTGTGATCCGTAATATCAAGGCCAGCAATATCACCCCGGACTTCAGTAAAAAGGCCGGAATTGATAACGCGACGGTAGCTATTTATGGCTGTGATAATTTCGTTATTGATAATGTCGATATGGTAAACAGCGCCGGAATGTTAATCGGGTATGGCGTGATTAAGGGCGATTATCTGTCGATACCGCAAAACTTCAAGCTTAACGATATTCATCTGGATAACCGACAGCTTGCCTATAAGCTGCGCGGAATTCAGATTTCTTCAGGCAATGCCACGTCGTTTGTCGCCATTACCAACGTTGAGATGCAGCGGGCCACGCTGGAGCTGCACAACAAACCGCAGCACCTTTTCTTGCGCAATATCAATGTGATGCAGGAGTCTACGACGGGGCCCGCCCTGAAGATGAACTTCGACCTGCGCAAAGACGTGCGCGGGAAGTTTATGGCTAAAAACGAGACGCTGCTGTCGCTCGCGAACATAAAAGCGGTTAATGAAAAGGGGCAGAGCTCGGTGGATATTGATCGGGTCGATCAACACGTGGTGAATACGGAACGGTTGAATTTTGCGCTGCCGCACAGGTAATCACACAGGCTATTTTGCGACTATTCCTGGAACAGAATCGCGATCTATTCAGATTACAACTACTGTAATTTGTGGTGGGGTGACCTAGGATTACGTCATATTTACGGCAAAACATGCTGGCGAAAACAGGTTTAAAAGCTATAATTCGTCAACCATTTTAAGGTGGAAGAAATAATGATTAATTTGAAAGCAGTCATACCGGTAGCGGGTCTGGGCATGCACATGTTGCCAGCCACAAAGGCCATTCCTAAAGAGATGCTGCCGATCGTTGACAAGCCGATGATTCAGTACATCGTCGACGAGATTGTTGCTGCGGGGATCAAAGAAATCGTTCTGGTAACGCACTCTTCAAAGAATGCGGTAGAGAACCACTTCGACACCTCTTATGAACTCGAAGCGCTGCTTGAGCAGCGCGTTAAGCGTCAGCTTCTGGCAGAAGTTCAGTCTATCTGCCCTCCTGGCGTGACCATCATGAACGTGCGTCAGGCACAGCCGCTGGGCCTGGGACACTCCATCCTGTGCGCGCGCCCGGTCGTGGGTGACAACCCGTTCATCGTGGTTCTGCCGGATATCATCATTGATACCGCCTCTGCCGATCCGCTGCGTTACAACCTGGCGGCAATGGTGGCACGCTTCAACGAAACGGGCCGCAGTCAGGTGCTGGCGAAACGTATGAAGGGCGATCTCTCTGAGTACTCTGTCATCCAGACTAAAGAGCCGCTGGAGACGGAAGGGCAGGTGAGCCGTATCGTTGAGTTTATCGAAAAACCCGATCAGCCGCAGACCCTGGACTCCGACCTGATGGCGGTAGGCCGTTATGTGCTGAATGCGGATATCTGGGCTGAGCTGGAAAAAACCGAGCCGGGTGCCTGGGACCGTATCCAGCTGACCGATGCGATTGCTGAGCTGGGGAAAAAGCAATCCGTTGATGCCATGCTGATGACCGGTGACAGCTATGACTGCGGTAAGAAAATGGGGTATATGCAGGCGTTTGTGAACTACGGTCTGCGTAACCTGAAGGAAGGGGCGAAGTTCAGAAGCCGGATTGAGAAGCTGCTTAAAGAGCACTAAACCTTCGGTATACACCCGCATAGTATCAATCTAAGGTGGTAAGCGTTCACAATGGATAGAACGCTACCGCCTTTTAATGTTTCTGACACAGGCAAGGGCGTTTTAGTACGATCGTCTATAACTTTTTGCTTGTTTCTAAACGAGATACGTCAGACAATTATCCGCATATTTTAGGAACCGGAACTGCGTATTCGGCGTTCAAAAATTTGTTATAGAATATAAGCATGTTGGTAGCTTAGGAGCCAAGGGCGGTAGCGTGGCCCGACCATGTTGAGCGCTGTGGCTCATTCCCTTTATTAGTAATGCTAATATTTTACCTAAAGGCAGATTGATGGCATCTCTGTATTTTTTACTTCCTCTTTTATATATTATTTGCACCATATACTTTATAAAAGGCGTATATATTCGCGTTTTTACTATTTTCTACTTTGTGGTGAATTTTGTATATTATCTATCTGTCTGGATACAGGGTATTCCGCTAGAGGAGGAATATACTCAGGTATTCTGGTTCTCATTCTTAAGCTTATTCGCAATCCATTTGTCGTATTTTATAACACCAATAAAAGTGTCCTCACGGTATAATCATTCAGATGATTTATCTAACTTATGGTTCAGAAGTATTAACTCAAGAATATTTGTCGTTTGCGGTCTGATTTTATATATTTTTGCTTTGATGATCTATGTAAAAAATAATGGTGTGGCATTTGGCGGTGGTTACGAAGCTCGTCTTGAACAAAATTCTGGTGGCGGCCTTTCGATTATTCTAATGTACGCATTTGTGCCTTCCTCAATTGTATTCTTTCTTCGTAAACCAACTAAGCTACGCTTTATATTGGCAACCGCATTGGCTATTTTCTGTGGTTCTGTTTACTATTATGTTATAGGCGGCTCAAGAAATGTAATGGGCGCGGCGGTTCTTGCTATAACTTATTTTGCCTATGAGAGAAAAGTACTTCGTATAAATGAAATAGCAATACTATCAGCATGTTGCTGTGTAGCGTTAATTGTATTAGGTGCTTTACGTTATGGGTCCAGTCTTGATGACGTCATTAGTATGATCCTGTCTGGTTCATCGGTCATGATTTCATTCGCCCTGGATTCTTTCTCTCCGATTTATGCAATAAAAGATATTATTGAATATATTGATAAAACAGGGAATATTCAGTACTTTTCTACCTTCTTCAATGAGTTTGCGATTATTGTTCCTCGTTTTTTATGGGAGTCAAAACCGATTAACTTTTTGAATAACGGCTATTTTTATACAACCTATATCCTAAATATGGATACGCAGTTGACCATATCACCAACGATTGTAGGTAGCTTTATCATTATGTTTGGCACAACTTGGTTTTGGCTTTGGGGACTTATTACAGGAAGTACATTAAAACTCATTGACGCAGTAACCAAAAAAACCAGGATGATTACGATAAAGATTACCTTTATAACCTGCATTGGCTACTGCTTCTTTTGGGTGCGTGACGGTTTAGAAGTGTTTATGTATATCTCATTTAAATTCTTTTTATGCGTAATGATCATTAAAGCGATTAGCACGATAGGTGGGTGTTTATTGAAAATGCCTTCGAATGAAAATTTTGCTCATAAGTAATATGTATCCAGGTCCGGATACGCCACATCTGGGCGGGTTCGTTAAAAACGCAGCTGATTCGTTGCGTAATAATGGACATGAAATTGAATTGTGTGTTCTTAATAAAATTTCTAAAAGCAAAGTTACTAAAATTTATAACTACCTTGTTTTTTATATCTCCATTTTGGCTAAAGTTCTTTTGACCAAAAGTGATTGTCTTTATTTACACTATGCGTCTCATTGCTATCTGCCGGTAAAAATTGGAAATTGCGTAAGAAGAAAAAAAATTGTGGTGCACGTACACGGTGGTGACGTTAAGCGGCTTAACGGAACCAGCGGCATGTTCTTTCGTATAAAAAAGGCTATTGTGTCCAACGCGTTGAAAAACGCAGTAAAAATAGTGTTTCCCTCAAAGTCTTATCTGGACTTTACCAAAAAAGAGTATCAACTCGATGAACTTAAATGTGCAATAAGCCCCTCTGGCGGCGTTAATACCCAACTCTTTACGTTCAAAAACCGTGAATTCGGTGTTCCGCTTAAACTGCTTTTTGCTGGACGACTCATCAAGAGTAAACGTGTGGATCTGGCAATACAGGCAATTGAAAACCTGTCCGACCACGATAAAAGTAAAATTCATTTAACTATTGTTGGTGATGGTCCAGAACTGAGTTCGTTAGTTAAAAGTGCAGCTCATTTACCAAATATTCAATTTTCTCCTGCCGTAGGGCACGTTCGCTTGGCTGAAATTTTTCAGGAACATGATGTGCTAATCTATCCTTCAGAAAGTGAAAGCCTCGGACTGGTTCCTTTAGAGGCGATGGCTACGGGGATGATTCCACTTTTAAGTAATATCCCCTCTTTCAACGAGTTTGTCGATAATAACCAAAACGGTTTTATTGTTTATGAGGATGGACACTATAAAAATAAAATTGAGCAGATGCTCAATATGTCATCACAAACGCTTCAAGCGATGTCTCATCAGGCTCAGCAAACGGTCTTGAACAGCTATACGAATGAAATAGCGCAAACAAAGCTGCTTGAGGCGTTTAAATGTCTATAATTAATAAATTGATTTGGCTTGGATATACTGTATCTTCTGGAGCAGCAAGGGTTGTGATCTTCTTCTTATTGACTCTTGTGTTTGTCCAAAAAGACATTGCGCTCTTTGCTGTTTATTATTCATTTTTAACTGTTGCAGTGATTTTCCTCGGCCAGGGCCTTGGTACAACGCTTATTAAAGACGGCTCTGAAGTGAGCATGAAATACTTTAATTACGTTTTACTCCTTAGTATTGCAGCAGCCTCGATTATTACCTTAGCGTTGGCGACTCCAACGCTAGACTTAAATTCAATTGATACTTTAATATTCGCCGGCTCTCTTGCATGCCTGGCTATCAACCAAATCTTTCGGTATTATTTTATTTATTAGAAAAAAGCACTGCCCGGCTTAATTTATGATTCGCTTGCGTTGATTCTTTTCGCGGTAGGTATGCTGCTGTGCAAACTACATCTTGTCTCTTTAAAACCTCTTGATATTTTCTTCCTGGCTTACTTTATCGCGACAATCATTAATCAAATTATTTACCATGTATATGTTAAGCGAGCGTGGATAACCGTATCTGATAGCAAGGCTTTTAATAGACTGGATTGGAAGTTCTCCCTAAATGTTGGCTTCGTGGGGCTCATTTCTACAGGGATCGTTTTTCTTTTACCTTACTTTTCGCGAGAGATACTTCCCGATGAATCAATGTCGGTTCTGGGGCTCACTATTAGCATAATTGGGATTATATCTGTCTTCTCACGTGCATACATGAACTACTTTTATCGAGAGTTGGTAGAGTGTGCTAAGTCCAAAGAAGAAAAAGTTTATCGCGCGATCAATAAAAAAGTTATTATCATATCAGCGCTTGTATGCTTTGGTAGCATTCTGCCATTAATCTATTATGTTAAAATGTCGCTTTCCTACGTTACCTTTAATGAAATAATGGCAATCGTCGTGCCTGTAATGCTTTTTACTCTCTCTTCGCAACTATCATTAGTTCAGTCAAATATAATCTTATTCCTTGGCAAAGAAAAAATCTCACTGATATTTAACTTTTTTGTATTTATTGTGGTTTTGTCATTGTTTTTAGTATGGCAATACTTCATTACTATTTCGGTGATATATCTTATCCCAGTAATGTCTTTATTCCTGATGGTTTTATATTTAATCAGATACGCTTATTTTAGAACCCTGATCAGGACGGCTTTTAAGAATGGAGAAGCAGTTTAACATGAACAAAGAGGATAGCGCTTTATTCATTTACGGCGAGGGAGGACACCGATCCCAGATGAACAGATTGATGAAAAGAATTGGTGGAGATATAAATAAAAATAAAATCAGTCTCTCAGATTATAAAATTAAGGAAGAGTGGTCTGATAAACATTATGTCACTCGTGAATTTAGAAATAAATACTCAACATTTACTAGTGTGCTTCGCTTCAATCAGTTACATCAGATCAAGGTCTGTCTACAGATCCACAAAACTCATCGAATAAAAGTGGTCGTTTCAACTGGACCCGGTGTAGCTCTTATTCCCGCTTTTTATTTTAAATATATCGTCGGCGCAAAAATAATTCATCTCGAAACATGGTCCAGATTCGAAACGAAGTCCTTCACTGGTAGAATCATGTCTTTAATTGCGGATGAGTTTTATGTGCAGCATAAGACGCTTTTAAAACAGTATAAAAAAGCCAAATTTTCCGGAGTGCTATGAAAATTTTAGTGACCGTAGGCACCACTCGGTTTGATAAACTTATCAAGCAAATTGCATCAATTTCAGCGCTTCCACATATGGCCAACCATTTTTTTATGTGTCAAAAGGCGAATGGCCTGTCAAACCCGGAAACGAAAAATTACAAGGAAGTTGAATTTATTCAATCTATTGAAAATGAATATTCTAAATATGATCTTGTAATCAGTCATGCAGGCGCTGGATCAATATTTTCTCTATTAGATCACGAGAAGAAAATCATCATTGCCCCAAATTTAGATCGTTTAGATAAGCATCAATCTGATATTGCTAAGTATATGGGTGAAAAGGAGTTTGCAATGATTTGTTGGGATATCGACGATCTCGAAAATCTAATCATTAATGCAAGTTCTTTCCAGCCAAAGAAATTTGAGCTAGTGCGATTTTTTAAGAATGATGAGTTTATTGACCATATAAATAACGCGTGATAGTGCTCGTTCGCTATAGTCATTTAATAAAATTTGCAGGTAACTTTTGATCATAAAAAATAGTTAATGCTTTTTGAAATTATTTGATAACGACTTTAGTATTGTTTAGAGTTATGAGAAGTGATTCCCAAGCCGCTATCATTCGCGGCGACCACACCTGACAGGAGTATGTAATGTCCAAGCAACAGATCGGCGTTGTCGGTATGGCAGTGATGGGGCGCAACCTGGCGCTCAACATCGAAAGCCGTGGTTATACCGTCTCCGTTTTCAACCGCTCCCGTGATAAGACCGAAGAAGTCATTGCTGAGAATCCAGACAAGAAACTGGTTCCTTTCTACACGGTTAAAGAGTTCGTTGAGTCTCTGGAAACACCTCGTCGTATCCTGTTAATGGTGAAAGCGGGCGCAGGTACCGATGCAGCCATCGACTCCCTGAAACCGTATCTGGATAAAGGCGACATCATCATTGATGGCGGTAATACCTTCTTCCACGACACCATCCGTCGTAACCGTGAACTGTCTGCTGAAGGCTTTAACTTTATTGGCACCGGCGTATCCGGCGGTGAAGAGGGCGCCCTGAAAGGTCCATCCATTATGCCTGGTGGACAGAAAGAAGCGTACGAACTGGTCGCGCCAATCCTGACCAAAATCGCAGCAGTTGCTGAAGATGGCGAGCCGTGCGTGACCTATATCGGTCCTGACGGTGCTGGTCACTATGTGAAGATGGTTCACAACGGCATCGAATACGGTGATATGCAGCTGATTGCTGAGGCATACTCCCTGCTGAAAGGTGGCCTGAATCTCTCCAACGAGGAACTCGCAGAGACCTTCACCGAGTGGAACAAAGGCGAGCTGAACAGCTACCTGATCGACATCACCAAAGATATCTTCACCAAGAAAGATGAAGAAGGTAAATATCTAGTTGATGTGATTCTGGATGAAGCGGCAAACAAAGGTACCGGTAAATGGACCAGCCAGAGCTCTCTGGATCTCGGCGAGCCGCTGTCCCTGATCACTGAATCCGTTTTCGCGCGTTATATCTCTTCTCTGAAAGAGCAGCGCGTTGCGGCATCCAAAGTGCTGTCCGGCCCGCAGGCTAAACCAGCCGGTGACAAAGCTGAATTCGTTGAAAAAGTCCGTCGTGCACTGTACCTGGGTAAAATCGTCTCTTACGCGCAGGGCTTCTCTCAGCTGCGCGCAGCGTCAGATGAGAACAACTGGGATCTGAACTATGGCGAGATTGCGAAGATTTTCCGTGCCGGCTGCATCATTCGCGCTCAGTTCCTGCAAAAAATCACCGATGCCTATGCTGAAAATGCGGGTATCGCCAACCTTCTGCTGGCGCCTTACTTCAAGCAGATTGCAGACGACTATCAGCAGGCGCTGCGTGATGTCGTTGCCTACGCCGTGCAGAACGGTATCCCGGTTCCAACCTTCTCCGCTGCGGTGGCGTATTACGACAGCTATCGTGCTGCCGTACTGCCAGCAAACCTGATTCAGGCACAGCGTGACTACTTTGGTGCGCATACCTATAAGCGTACCGATAAAGAAGGTGTGTTCCACACCGAATGGCTGGATTAATATTTGGTTAGCCATGCCATCAAGCCCGGTAGCGATACCGGGCTTTTTTATCTTGCCCGTCCACTTACTATTTAATGGAATAGATTGCGTGAAAATTCTAGTTACTGGCGGCGCCGGTTTTATCGGTTCCGCGGTTATCCGACATATTATTAGCAATACTCGGGATAGCGTTGTTAACGTTGATAAATTGACCTATGCCGGTAATCTGGAATCCTTGCGTAAAGTGAGTGATAGCGAGCGCTATGTTTTTGAGCATGCAGATATATGTGATAAAGAGGCAATGGCGCGTATTTTTGCTACCCATCAGCCTGATGCGGTAATGCACCTGGCTGCCGAGAGCCATGTCGATCGTTCTATTACCGGGCCCGCTGCGTTTATTGAAACCAATATCGTTGGCACGTATATCCTGTTAGAAACAAGCCGTGCTTACTGGTCTTCACTGGACGAGGCAGCAAAATCTACCTTCCGTTTCCATCACATTTCAACTGATGAAGTTTATGGCGATCTGCCACATCCTGATGAATGTCATGATTCTTCCCCTTTACCGCTGTTTACCGAAAAAACTGCATACCAGCCAAGTAGCCCTTATTCAGCGTCAAAAGCGTCCAGCGATCATTTAGTTCGTGCCTGGATACGCACCTATGGTTTACCGGGGATTGTGACGAATTGTTCAAATAACTACGGGCCCTACCACTTTCCTGAAAAGCTGATTCCTCTCGTCATTTTGAATGCGCTGGATAATAAATCATTGCCGATTTACGGTAAGGGCGATCAAATCCGTGACTGGTTATACGTTGAGGATCATGCTCGTGCGCTGTATACGGTTCTCACCAAGGGTAAACCGGGAGAAACGTATAATATCGGCGGTCATAACGAGAAGAAGAATATTGAGGTCGTCCAGACCATTTGCGATCTGTTAGACGAAATGGTACCGAAAGAAACATCTTACCGCGCGCAAATTACCTATGTGGCAGACCGTCCTGGACACGACAGACGTTATGCAATTGATGCCCATAAAATTAGCGACGAGCTCGGATGGACTCCTGTGGAAACCTTTGACAGCGGCATTCGTAAAACGGTTGAGTGGTATTTGAATAACCAGGAGTGGGTTTCGAACGTGAAAAGCGGCGCCTATAAGAGCTGGATTGAGCAAAATTATGGGGAGCGGAACTGAATGACGAAACGTAAAGGTATTATATTAGCTGGCGGATCGGGTACACGTCTTTATCCCGTCACAATGGCCGTAAGTAAGCAATTGTTGCCAATTTACGATAAACCAATGATCTATTATCCACTCTCTACGCTCATGCTGGCAGGTATACGGGATATTCTGATTATCAGCACGCCTCAGGACACTCCCCGTTTTGAGCAACTGCTCGGAAACGGTAGCCAGTGGGGATTGCATATCCAGTACAAAGTGCAGCCGAGCCCGGATGGCCTTGCTCAGGCGTTTATTCTGGGTGAAGAGTTCATCGGTGAGGATAATTGTGCGTTGGTATTAGGCGATAACATTTTCTACGGACACGATCTTCCTCGCCTGCTTGAAGGCGCTGCAAGCCAGCAAGAGGGGGCGACCGTCTTCGCCTATCACGTCAGCGACCCCGAACGCTATGGCGTCGTTGAGTTTGATAAAGACGGTACCGCGATTGGCCTTGAGGAAAAACCTCAACAGCCCAAGAGTAATTATGCAATAACCGGTCTCTATTTTTACGACAACGATGTTATTGAGATGGCCAAAAGTTTAAGCCCGTCCGATCGTGGTGAACTGGAAATTACCGACATCAACCGCATCTATATGCAGCAGGGACGATTGTCCGTCGCGATGATGAGACGCGGTTACGCCTGGCTGGATACCGGCACGCACCAAAGTATGATTGAGGCGAGCAATTTTATTGCCACTATCGAAGAGCGACAGGGTCTCAAGGTTTCTTGCCCTGAAGAGATCGCATTCCGTCGAGGCTTTATCGATGCTGAACAACTTCGTGTGCTTGCTGAGCCACTGAAGAAGACTGGATATGGTCAATATCTGCTGAATCTGACCAAGGGATTAGTCTGATTTGACGCAGTAAGCACTATTCATCTGCGGACTGCCGAGTGCCCCTTAAGGTCTTATTGTCGCTGAAAAACAGGTGCTTTGCTTAGTGTAGTGATAAGCCGTTTTGATGAGCAAAAACATTTTTCAAAAAACCTGAAACCTTGACAGTGAATGAGTATTAGCGCTAAAAAACTCCTAGTTAATCATTGTGGTGGCCGTTATATGGCTATCAAAAACTCAAACGTGTAGAAGTCAAACAAATGAAAATAACCATCTCCGGAACAGGCTATGTTGGTCTCTCAAACGGTATCCTGATTGCACAGAACCATGAAGTGGTTGCACTGGATATCGTGCAGGCAAAAGTGGACATGCTTAACCAGAAGAAGTCCCCAATCGTCGATAAAGAGATTGAAGAATACCTGGCGACCAAACCGCTGAACTTCCGCGCTACCACGGATAAAGAAGATGCATACCGCGATGCGGATTACGTCATCATCGCCACGCCAACCGACTACGACCCTAAAACCAACTACTTCAACACCTCTACCGTTGAAGCGGTGATTAAAGACGTTACGGCAATCAACCCTAACGCAGTGATGATCATCAAGTCGACGATTCCAGTGGGCTTCACCAAATCGATTAAAGAAGAGTTGGGTATTGATAATGTCTTCTTCTCGCCGGAATTTCTCCGCGAGGGCAGGGCGTTATACGATAACCTGCACCCATCCCGTATCGTGATTGGCGAGCGTTCCGAGCGTGCGGAGCGTTTTGCTGCATTACTTCAGGAAGGCGCAATCAAAAAAGACATTCCGGTGCTGTTCACCGATTCCACCGAGGCAGAGGCGATAAAGCTTTTCGCTAATACCTATCTGGCCATGCGTGTGGCCTACTTCAACGAGCTGGACAGCTATGCTGAGAGCTTAGGTCTGAATACCCGTCAGATCATCGAGGGTGTGTGTCTTGACCCGCGTATTGGTAACCATTACAACAACCCGTCATTTGGCTACGGCGGTTACTGCCTGCCAAAAGATACCAAGCAGCTGCTGGCAAACTATCAGGCGGTCCCGAACAACCTGATTTCCGCCATTGTGGACGCGAACCGCACGCGTAAAGACTTCATCTCGGATTCCATTCTGGCGCGCCAGCCGAAAGTGGTGGGCGTGTATCGCCTGATCATGAAGAGCGGTTCCGATAACTTCCGCGCCTCTTCCATTCAGGGCATCATGAAGCGTATTAAGGCGAAGGGCGTGCAGGTCATTATTTATGAACCGGCGATGCAGGAAGACGAGTTCTTCCACTCTCGCGTCATTCGCGACCTGGATGCGTTCAAGAAAGAAGCGGACGTCATTATCTCTAACCGCATGGCGGAAGAGCTCGCGGATGTGAAGGATAAAGTCTATACGCGCGATTTGTTCGGCAGTGACTGATTAAAGCTGTGATATAAAAAAACCCGGCATTTTGCCGGGTTTTTTGTTTTAAACGTTATAGAAGTTGCGGTACCAGTCGACGAAGTTTTTCACGCCTTCTTTAACGGAGGTCTGTGGCTTAAACCCAATGACGTCGCACAGCGCTTTAGTATCCGCGCTGGTCTCCAGTACGTCACCCGGCTGGATCGGCATCATATTTTTCACCGCTTCTTTGCCCATCGCCTCTTCAAGCGCAGTAATATAATCCATCAGTTCGACAGGTGAACTGTTACCGATGTTATACACGCGATACGGGGCAGAGCTGGTTGCCGGCGAACCGGTTTCGACTGTCCAGTCGGCATCGGCCTGAGGAATGACGTCCTGCAAGCGAATAATTGCCTCTGCAATATCATCGATATAGGTGAAGTCACGTTTCATCTTACCGTAGTTGTATACGTCGATGCTGTTGCCTTCAATCATAGCTTTGGTGAATTTGAACAGCGCCATATCCGGGCGTCCCCACGGGCCATATACGGTAAAGAAGCGCAGGCCAGTGGTCGGCAGGTTGTACAGATGCGAATAGGTATGCGACATCAGCTCATTGGCTTTTTTGGTTGCCGCATACAGGGATACCGGGTGGTCCACGGAGTCGTCAGTAGAAAACGGCATCTTACGGTTGAGGCCGTAAACGGAACTGGATGACGCATACAGAAGATGCTGAACCTTGTTATGGCGACAGCCTTCCAGCACGTTCAGGTGACCTACCAGGTTAGCATCCGCGTAGGCATGCGGGTTTTCCAGCGAGTAACGCACACCCGCCTGTGCAGCAAGATGGATCACGCGGTCAAACTTCTCATCAGCGAAGAGGTTTGCCATGCCCTCGCGGTCCGCTAAGTCCAGCTTATGGAAGGTGAAATTCACGGATTTGAGCAGTTCGAGGCGAGCGAGCTTGAGGTTCGGATCATAGTAATCATTCAGGTTATCAATCCCAACAACCTTATGTCCTGCATCAAGCAGGCGCTTGCTGACATGAGAACCGATAAAGCCCGCCGCGCCAGTTACCAGAAATTTCATAGCTTCCCTCATTCACAGTGTTCTTGTTGATGCCCCAGAGCATCAGAATCCGACTATGATAGCGCGTCGCCTTGAACTTACATAACCCATCTTTCCGATATAACTCATCGGATTCTTATAGAAAATTCTTCAGCAACAGATACACTAAGGGAACAAGATTATTTTTGCCCTTTTTTCATCTGTTAGGGATTGTATGACGCAAAACAACAATAACCTGGTCGCACGTAACAATGACCCGGAGCAAATTGATTTACTTGATGTAATGTTACAGCTGTGGCGTGGTAAGTGGATGATAGGGGCTTTTATTGCTGCTTTTATCGTTCTTGCTGGCGTTTACATCACTGTAGCCAAAGAGAAATGGACGTCATCTGCCATCATAGCCCAGCCTGATGCGGCTCAAATTGCCACCTATTCCAATGCATTGAATATCCTCTATGGCGGGGCAGCACCTTCCATGTTGGACATTCAGAATCGTGCTATTGGTCGTTTTAATTCCTCCTTCTCGGCATTAGCTCAGGCGCTGGAGAATCAGGAAGATCCGGAAAAACTGACTATTGAGCCTACCGTTAAAGGACAAAGTTTGCCTTTAACCGTTAGCTATCAGGGCGAATCCGCTGAAGCCGCTCAAAAGCAATTAGCGCAATACATCCAGCAGGTTGACGAGCAGACGGCAAAAGAACTGACGCTTGACCTCAGAGACAATCTCAAGCAGCAGATTACCACCCTGAACGACTCCCTCCAGAACCAGGAGAAGGTCGCACAGGAGCAAAAAGACCTGCGTATCAAGCAGATTACCGAGGCGCTGAAGAATGCAGAAGCTGCGAAGATCAGCACCCCGCAGCTTCAGCAGACTCAGGATGTTACTCAGGAAACCATGTTCCTGTTAGGTACCGTAGCGCTGAAATCAATGGTTGATAACGAAGCGTCTCGCCCCCTGGTGTTCTCAGGCGCTTACTACCAAACGAAACAGAATTTGCTGGATATTCAGAACCTCAACGTTAACCCAGAGACTATTCACGTCTATCGTTACGTTATGAAGCCAAATCTGCCTATCCGACGCGACAGCCCGAAAATTGCTATTACCCTCATCCTTGCCGTTCTCCTCGGTGGGATTATCGGTTCTGGTGTCGTCCTTGGCCGTAACGCGCTGAGGAACTACAAACCAAGATCCTGATTTACAGATAAAAAAAGACCGGGTTTCCCCGGTCTTTTTTATTTATGCCGTTTCCGCAAATTCTCAATCACCGTCGTTAAATCCAGCTCCTGATCCTGAAGCAGCACCAGCAGGTGATACATCAGATCCGACGCTTCGTTCGTCAGCTCCTCACGGTCATGCACGGTGGCCGCCAGCGCCGTTTCAACGCCTTCCTCACCCACTTTCTGCGCAATCCGTTTGGTGCCGCTGGCGTACAGCTTCGCCGTGTACGAGCTCTCAGGATCCGCTGATTTACGCTCTGCCAGCAGTTGTTCCAGCTGATAGAGGAACAGCCACTGGTGGCTCGCCTCGCCGAAGCAGCTGCTGGTGCCTTTATGGCAGGTTGGCCCAATCGGGTTGACCAGCACCAGCAGGGTGTCGTTGTCGCAGTCTGGCGTAATGCTGACCACGTTCAGGAAATGACCCGAGGTTTCCCCTTTTGTCCACAGGCGCTGTTTGGTGCGCGAGAAAAACGTCACCTTGCCGCTGTCGATGGTTTTCGCCAGCGCCTCCTGGTTCATGTATCCCAGCATCAGCACTTCGCCTGAAACGGCATGCTGTACAACTACCGGCAGTAATCCGTCAGTTTTTTCCCATTCCAGCTGCGCCTGTTGTTGTTCTGTTAACATACCCTGATCTCCACGCCCTGGTCGGCCAGGTACGTTTTTAACTCACCAATATTGATAATCTGTTTGTGGAACACGGAAGCGGCCAGCGCGCCGTCCACGTTCGCATCTCGGAAGGCTTCCAGGAAGTGTTCCATGGTGCCCGCGCCGCCGGAGGCAATCAGCGGAACCTGGCACACCGCGCGCACCTTTTTCAGCTGCTCCAGGTCGTAACCGTTACGTACGCCGTCCTGGTTCATCATGTTCAGCACAATCTCACCCGCGCCGCGTTTTTGCACTTCCTGCACCCAGTCCAGCGTCTCCCACTGGGTTACGCGCGTGCGGCTTTCGTCGCCGGTGTACTGGTTGACGTGATATTTGCCCGTCGCGGCATCAAACCAGGTGTCGATCCCGACGACGATACACTGCACGCCAAAGCGATCCGCCAGACGCGTAATCAGCTCCGGGTCGGCCAGGGCAGGGGAGTTAATGGAAATTTTGTCTGCACCGAAAGAGAGAATTTTCGCCGCATCGTCAGCAGATTTAATTCCGCCCGCCACGCAGAAGGGAATATCAATTACTTCTGCCACGCGCGCCACCCAGCTTTTGTCCACCACGCGGCCATCGCTGGAGGCGGTGATATCGTAAAATACCAGCTCGTCTGCACCTTCATCGGCATAGCGTTTAGCCAGCGGAACAATGTCGCCAATGATCTCATGGTTGCGGAACTGCACGCCTTTCACAACCTGACCGTCACGCACATCCAGGCAGGGAATTATCCGTTTTGCCAGCATTGAATCGCCTCCTTCACCGTAAATTTGTCTTCCAGCAGCGCACGACCTACGATCACGCCGCGCACGCCGGTTCCGCGCAGAGCGGCGATATCCGCCAGGTCGCCGATACCGCCAGAGGACTGAAACGCCACTTGCGGATAACGCGCGCAAACCTCTTCATACAGCGAGACGTTAGAGCCTGCGAGCGTACCATCGCGTGAAATATCCGTGCACAGCACGTGCTTCAGCCCCACGGGGAGATAAATTTCGACCAGCTCTTCCAGCGTGACGCCGGAGTTTTCCTGCCAGCCGCTGACCGCGACCTGCTTGTTACCCTGCTCGTCGATGCGCACATCCAGCGCCAGCACCAGCGCATCCGCGCCGAAGCGGCGGAACCAGCCCTTGACCATCTCAGGATCTTTTACGGCAGTCGAGCCGACCACCACGCGCGCCACGCCCGCGTCCAGTAAGGCTGCAACATCGGCTTCCGTACGCACGCCGCCGCCCACCTGCACCGGGACGTCCACGCCAGCCACCAGCTTTTTGAGCAGTGGGATCTGGCGCTTCGCCGGATCTTTCGCGCCGGTGAGATCGACCAGGTGCAGCACCTCAGCCCCCTGGGCAGCATAAGCCTGTAAGCGCGGCAGCGGATCGTTACCGTAGTCGCGCTGCTGTCCATAATCGCCCTGATGGAGACGAACAACCGTGCCGTCAATTAAATCTAAAGCGGGAATTATCATCACATCTCCAGGAAATTTTTCAGCAGCTGCGCGCCGGCAGCACCAGAGCGTTCCGGGTGAAACTGCACGCCGTAAAAGTTATCTTTTTGCACCGCAGCGGTGAACGCTTCGCCGTAATTGCACTGGGCGATGGTGAAGGTATTTACGGGCATGGCGTAGCTGTGGACGAAGTAGAAGTACGCACCGTCTTCGATACCCTGGAACAGCCTGTTGCCCGCTTTCGGATAAACGCGGTTCCAGCCCATGTGCGGCAGCGGCAGGCCGTGGTCGGTCATTTTCGGCACGTCTTCTTCTATAATGCCCAGCAGATCGACGCCGTTGCTCTCTTCGCTGCGGCGGCCAAGCAGCTGCATGCCGAGGCAAATGCCCAGCACCGGTTGAGTACAGGCTTTGATAAGATCCACCAGCTCGCGCGCGTGGATCTGATCCATCGCCGCCTGAGCGGTGCCCACGCCCGGCAGAAAAAGTTTATCCGCGCGCAGCACCACGTCCGGGTCGCGGCTCACTACCGGCTCGTAGCCGTGGCGCATAATCGCCGACCGTACGGAGTTCAGGTTGGCGCATCCGGTATCCAGAATCACCACGTTCATTACAGCACTCCTTTCGACGAGGGAAGGGCATCACCTTCAACGCGGATCGCCTGGCGCAGGGTACGGCCAAAGGCTTTGAACAGGCTCTCGACGCGGTGGTGATCGTTTTTGCCTTTGGTTTTCAGGTGGAGCGTCAGGCCCATGGTGTAAGAAAGTGAGCGGAAGAAGTGCTCCACCATTTCGGTGCTGAGATCGCCCACGCGCTGGTAGGTAAAGTCGGCTTTGTATTCCAGGTGCGGACGCCCGGAGATATCCATCGCGCAGCGCGCCAGGCACTCGTCCATCGGCAGGACAAATCCAAAACGGTTGATGCCGCGCTTGTCGCCGAGCGCCAGCTTCAGGGCTTCGCCCAGCGCCAGGCCGGTATCTTCCACGGTGTGGTGATCGTCGATATACAGGTCGCCCTTAACGGCGATCTCCATGCGGAAGCCGCCGTGGGTGGCGATTTGGTCCAGCATGTGGTCGAAGAAACCGACGCCGGTGTGGATCTTGCTGCCGCCTTCGCGATCGAGCCAGACCTTCACGTCGATCTGCGTCTCTTTCGTGTTGCGTTCCACGTGCGAATAGCGGTCGCGTTTGGTCAGCTGCTCGCCAATCATCGCCCAGTTAAGTGCGTCCCGGCTGTAGCGCAGGCCCGCAATGCCCATGTTTTCCGCCAGCGTGATGTCCGTGACGCGATCGCCAATCACATAGCTGTTGGCTTTATCCAGCGCCTCTTCGGCCAGATAGCGTTCAACAAGCTTCACTTTTGGCTTACGGCAGTCGCATTCGTCGGCAGGCATGTGCGGGCAGATCAGCACCTCGTCGAAGGCGATGCCCTGAGAGGTCAGCACCTGCATCATCAGGTTGTGCGGGCCGTCAAAGTCCGCCTGCGGAAAACTGTCGGTGCCCAGACCATCCTGGTTGGTGATCATCACCAGCTTATAGCCCGCTTGCTGAAGCTTCAGCAGCACCGGGATCACGTCGGGTTCAAACGCCAGCTTGTCGAAACGATCGACCTGAAAATCGCTGGGTGGCTCCGATATGAGGGTGCCGTCACGATCGATAAAGAGATACTTCTGACTCATACTTTCTCCGCTTTCAGGGCGTCAATCACGCGCTGGCTCTCCGCGCGGGTGCCGACGGTAATACGCAGGCAGCCGCTCAGGGTAGGTTGTTTATTCTGGTCTCGTAAGATAATGCCCTGATCCCACAACGATTTAAATATCGCGCTTGAGGCGGTGAAGCGCACCAGGATGTAGTTGGTTTCCGAGTCGAACACCTGCTCCACGCACGGAATCGCTTTCAGGGCCTCGACAAGATACTGACGCTCTTCCAGGATCTGCGCCACGCGCTCGCGCATCGCGCTGATGCCCTGCGGAGCCAGCGCCTGTGCCGCAATATCGGCAACCGGCGTCGAGAGCGGATACGGGGCGATCACTTTCAGCAGCAGGTCGATAACCGCTTTATTCGCCAGCGTAAACCCGCAGCGAAGGCCGGCAAGGGCGAACGCTTTCGACAGGGTACGCAGCACGACGAGATGCGGATACTCTTCAAGCCAGCCGGCAAGCGTGGCCTGCGGGCAAAACTCAATATAGGCTTCGTCGGCCACGACCAGCGCTTTGCCGCGCGTCATTTCCAGCAGGGCACGAATATCCTGCGGATTGATAATCTGCCCGGTCGGGTTGTTAGGGCTACAGACAAACACCACCTTCACCCCGTCGAGGTTATCGGCGATGCCCTGCAAATCCAGCTGCCAGTTGTCCAGCGCCTGCACGTTGCGGCAGGCCACACCGAAGGTTTCGGCGCTGACGCTGTACATGCCGTAGGTCGGCTGGCAGTACATCACCGCATCTTTACCCGGCTCGCAGAACGCGCGGATCAGCAGCTCGATCCCTTCATCCGCCCCGCGGCTGACCAGCACCTGCTCAGGCTTCACGCCCGCGTACTGCGCGTAGTTCTCGATCACCGCTTTTGGCTGACACTCCGGGTAGCGGTTCAGCGTCTGCTGCGACAGCTCAAAGGCCACCGCCGTGGGATATTCGTTGGCGTTCAGCCAGACGTCGCCGTTCCCGCCCAGACGACGCGCAGACTGATAGGGCGTCAGGCGACGGACATTTTCGCGGGCTAATTCTTCGATGTTCATGCTTGCTCCTTCAGGGCGGCAACGCGCAGCGTCACGGCATTTTTGTGGGCAGTCAGGCGCTCGGCGGCGGCCAGGGTTTCAATGGTCGACGCCAGCGAGGCAAACCCTTCGCGGGAGAGTTCCTGCACGGTCATGCGCTTCTGGAAATCCGCCAGCCCCAGGCTGGAGCAGGTTGAGGTATAGCCATACGTCGGCAGCACGTGGTTGGTGCCGGAGGCGTAATCCCCGGCGGATTCTGGCGACCAGTCGCCGAGGAACACCGAGCCTGCGCTGGTAATGCTGTCGACCAGATCGCGCGCGTTGCGGGTCTGAATGATCAGGTGCTCAGGGCCGTACTGATTAGAGATGGCGATGCACTGGTCGAGATCGCGGGCCACAATCAGGCGGCTGGCAGACAGCGCCTGACGCGCTGTTTCCGCACGCGGCAGGTCGGCCAGCTGGCGCTCAACGGCTTCGCCCACGCGTTTCGCCATGTCGGCATCCGGCGTCAGTAAAATCACCTGCGAGTCCGGTCCGTGCTCGGCCTGCGAGAGCAGGTCAGAGGCGACGAAATCCGGCGTTGCGCCGCTGTCGGCAATCACCAGCACCTCAGACGGACCGGCAGGCATATCAATGGCCGCGCCGTCCAGACGCTGGCTGACCTGGCGCTTCGCTTCGGTCACATACGCATTACCCGGACCAAAAATTTTGTCGACTTTGGGAATGGACTCGGTCCCGAACGCCAGGGCGGAAATCGCCTGCGCACCGCCGACTTTATACACCGCCTGCACGCCGCAGAGTTTTGCCGCATATAAGATCTCATCGGCGATCGGTGGCGGAGAGCAGAGCACCACGTTCTGACAGCCGGCAATGCGCGCCGGGGTGGCCAGCATTAATACAGTCGAAAACAGCGGGGCGGAGCCGCCGGGAATATACAGGCCGACGGACGCCACCGGGCGCGTCACCTGCTGGCAGCGCACGCCGGGCAGGGTTTCCACATCCACCGCCTGCAATGTCTGCGCGGTGTGGAAGGTATCTATATTTTTCACCGCGACGGCCATCGCCTGCTTGATGTCGTCACCAAGACGACTGCTGGCATCAATGATTTCCTGCTCGGTAACCCGTAGCGCGCCGACTTCGGTTTTATCAAACTTCGCGCTGTATTCACGCAGGGCGTCATCGCCACGGGCCTTGACGTTATCGAGGATCTCCGCCACGGTGCGGGTGATGCTCTCCGAGGCGGAGATTGCCGGGCGCATCAGCAATTCGCGCCGTTGCGCGTCGCTACAGGTATTCCAGTCGATGATTGTGTTAAAGCTCATGGTCGTTACTCCATCATCTTCTCAATTGGCAGCACCAGAATGGAGCTTGCGCCCAGCGCCTTCAGTTTTTCCATGGTTTCCCAGAACAGGGTTTCGCTGCTGACCATGTGCATCGCCACGCGCTGCTGGTCGCCCGCCAGCGGCAGAATGGTGGGGCGCTCTGCGCCCGGCAGAAGGGCAATGACTTCCTCGAGACGCTCGGTTGGCGCATGCATCATGATGTATTTGGATTCACGCGCCTGAATCACGCCCTGAATGCGGGTCAGCAGTTTGTCGATGAGCTGCTGTTTGGCCTCGGCCATCTCACCGTCGCGCTGGATAAGGCACGCTTTGGAGCGGTAAATCACCTCCACTTCGCGCAGGCCGTTCGCTTCCAGCGTGGCGCCGGTAGAGACGAGGTCACAGATGGCATCGGCCAGGCCCGCGCGCGGCGCCACTTCAACGGAGCCGTTCAGCAGACAGGATTTAAACTGCACGCCTTTTTGATCGAGGTAACGCTTCAGCAGGTGAGGATAAGAGGTGGCGATACGTTTGCCGTTCAGCGCGGCCGGGCCGTCCCAGGCTTCATCGACCGGCGTGGCCAGCGACAGGCGGCAGCCGCCGAAGTCCAGACGACGCAGGGTAAAGTAGCGCGGATCTTCGCCCTGCGCGCGGCGGGTTAATAGCTCTTCTTCCAGTACGTTTTCGCCGATGATGCCGAGGTCAACGACGCCATCCATCACCAGGCCCGGGATATCGTCATCACGTACGCGCAGAATGTCGATCGGCATATTTTCAGCCAGGGCAATCAGGCGCTGGGTGTGCAGGTTGATTTTAATCCCGCAGCGGGCCAGCAGTTCGCGTGAATCATCGCTTAAACGGCCTGATTTCTGAATAGCTATGCGTAAACGTGAGTTATCTAACATTCTGTGTTCCTCGTTAACCTGTTTTAACCTGTCTGAATGCGGTCCAAAAAAAAGCCCCCGGAAGATGATCTTCCGGGGGCTTTTTCATGCGTTCATGCACCACTGGAAGATCCAAACGTCTTCCAGCACACATCGCCTGAAAGACTAGTCAGGATGATGGTGATGATGGTGGTTTTTAAAAGGAACGCGTGTCATATAAATTCTCGTTGAATGCTTATGCATTTGATGTCTTTTAACCTAAACCAGTTATACGCCATAAAGCAAGGGCTTTTTTTGATCATTAATTCATTTCATATTGATGGTATGAATTGTGCGTTCCACCAGGCTGGCGTAGCCTTATAACAGGGGTAGTTAAGCGGAGAATGTACATGAAAAAGGTCGCGATTGTCGGGTTAGGGTGGTTAGGAATGCCGCTGGCGATGTCATTAGCCGCGAAAGGCTGGCAGGTGACAGGGAGTAAGACCACCCGAGATGGGGTTGAAGCGGCACGCATGTGCGGCATTGACGGTGTCGAGCTGCGCCTCGAACCCGAGCTTATCTGCGATACCGACGAGCTGGACGAACTGATGAATGTGGATGCGCTGGTCATAACCTTACCGGCGCGACGCAGCGGGCCGGGCGAGACGTTTTACTTGCAGGCGGTGCAGGAGATAGTCGACAGCGCCCTGGTGCATCATATTCCGCGTGTCATTTTTACCAGCTCGACCTCCGTCTATGGCGATATCGACGGTACGGCGAAGGAGAACACCGAGCGCCGTCCGGTGACCGCCAGCGGTCGGGTACTGAAAGAGCTGGAAGACTGGCTGCACAATCTGCCCGGCACGCAGGTGGATATTTTACGTCTGGCCGGACTCGTGGGGCCGGGGCGCCATCCGGGGCGCTTCTTTGCCGGTAAATCCGCGCCGGATGGTCAGCACGGGGTTAACCTTGTGCATCTTGAAGATGTTGTCGGCGCAATAGAATTGCTTTTACAGGCTCCGAAAGGGGGGCACATCTATAATATATGTGCGCCTTCGCACCCGCCGCGCAGCACCTTTTATCCGCTGATGGCCCGCCAGCTTGGCCTGGCGCCGCCGGTGTTCAGTGATGCGCAGGGGGAACGCAAAGGCAAAATTATTGATGGCAATCGTATTTGCCATGAACTGGGATTTGAGTATCAGTATCCCGATCCGCTGGTTATGCCCATGGAATAACTGCATCAGCGGAGACAATCGCACACCGCAAGGGGGCGAAGATGAAACCGCTGCTGGATGTTCTTGTTATTCTGGATGCTCTTGAAAAAGAGGGGAGCTTTGCCGCCGCCTCGGCGAAGCTCTATAAAACGCCTTCGGCTCTGAGCTATACCGTGCAAAAGCTTGAGAGCGATCTTAATATCCAAATCCTTGACCGTTCCGGGCATCGCGCGCGATTCACCCGTACAGGGCAGATGCTGCTGGAAAAAGGGCGTGACGTGCTGCATGCGGTGCGCGAGCTGGAAAAGCAGGCCGTTAAGCTTCACCAGGGCTGGGAAAACGAGCTGGTGATTGGGGTTGATGATACTTTCCCTTTTTCACTGCTTACCCCGCTTATCGAGGCGTTTTATCAGCGCCATAGCGTCACGCGCCTGGTTTTTATCAACGGCGTGCTGGGCGGTTCATGGGACGCCCTGACCCAGGGCAGGGCGGATATTATCGTTGGAGCCCTGCACGAGCCTCCTCAGCTGAGTGAATTTGGTTTCGCCCGGCTGGGCGTGCTGGAGCAAATTTTTGCCGTTGCGCCTCATCATCCGCTGGCAAATGAACCGGAGCCAGTTTCAAGACGCGTCATCAAAAACCATCGCGCCATTGTGGTGGGAGACAGCTCGCGTCCCGAGTGCGGTATTTCATCGCAGCTTCTGGATGAGCAGGAGGCCATCACCGTTTTTGATTTTAAAACCAAGCTGGAGCTGCAAATAAGCGGCCTCGGGTGCGGTTACCTTCCCCGTTATTTAGCCCAGCGGTTTATAGAAAGCGGCGCGCTGGTGGAAAAACAGGTTTTAGCGCAGAGCAGTAACGAATCGGTATGGGTAGGCTGGAATGAACAGACCGCCGGGCTTGCCAGCGCCTGGTGGCGAGACGAAATTTTAGCAAATAGTGCTATCGCGACAGTTTACACTCAGGCTGATGATGGTAAATCAACCAGTTAGAAAAATTATTTTATGGGCTCGTTTCTCAATGTATTGCCTTTTGTATCTTGAATAGGGCAAAATGCCGCCGCTGCAAACAAATAAATAATCGACGATATAAAAGGCGTCGGTTATTTTTTTTTGCATGTACGAAACGAAACTAAAAACCAAGAGGCCGGGCTTCGTACCGGATAGATACTTACTAAAATCCGACAGTTGTTGTCGCTGAGGAAGAAAGAAATGGGGCAATTTTTCGCTTACGTGGCGGTTATCACCGTAAAGGAGAATAACTATGTCGCATAACGCAACTCCAAACACCTCTCGCGTGGAATTACGTAAAACGCTTACGTTGATTCCGGTTGTCATGATGGGCCTTGCCTATATGCAACCGATGACGCTGTTCGATACATTCGGTATCGTATCAGGCCTCACGGACGGTCATGTGCCGACGGCTTACGGCTTTGCACTGATTGCGATCCTCTTTACCGCGCTCAGCTACGGTAAACTGGTGCGCCGCTATCCGTCTGCCGGTTCCGCCTACACCTATGCCCAGAAATCCATCAGCCCGACGGTCGGCTTTATGGTGGGCTGGTCTTCGCTGCTCGACTATCTGTTCGCGCCGATGATCAACATTCTGCTGGCAAAAATCTATTTTGAAGCGCTGGTGCCATCGATTCCATCCTGGATGTTCGTCGTGGCGCTGGTGGCCTTTATGACGGCCTTTAACCTGCGCAGCATCAAGTCCGTTGCCAACTTTAACTCCGTTATCGTTGTGCTTCAGGTTGTACTGATTGCCGTGATCCTCGGCATGGTGATTTACGGTGTGTTCCACGGCGAAGGCGCGGGCACTCTGGCGAGCAGCAAGCCGTTCTGGTCTGGTGATGCGCATGTGATCCCGATGATTACCGGGGCGACGATTCTGTGCTTCTCCTTTACCGGTTTTGACGGTATCAGCAACCTGTCTGAAGAAACGAAAGATGCAGAGCGCGTTATTCCGCGTGCAATCTTCCTGACGGCGCTGATTGGTGGCCTGATCTTTATTTTCTCGACCTATTTCCTCCAGCTGTACTTCCCGGATATCTCTCGCTTCAAAGATCCGGATGCTTCTCAGCCGGAAATTATGCTCTATGTGGCGGGTAAAGCGTTCCAGGTCGGCGCGCTGATCTTCTCCACCATCACCGTACTGGCGTCCGGTATGGCCGCGCATGCAGGCGTTGCGCGTCTGATGTACGTTATGGGCCGCGATGGCGTATTCCCGAAAAGCTTCTTCGGCTACGTGCATCCAACATGGCGTACCCCGGCGATGAACATCATTCTGGTCGGTGCGATCGCGCTTCTGGCGATTAACTTTGACCTGGTGATGGCAACGGCGCTGATTAACTTTGGTGCGCTGGTGGCGTTTACCTTTGTTAACCTGTCGGTGATCTCTCAGTTCTGGATCCGTGAAAAGCGTAACAAGACGCTGAAAGACCACTTCCAGTATCTGTTCCTGCCGATGTGTGGTGCTATGACCGTGGGCGCGCTGTGGGTTAACCTGGAAGAGAGCTCAATGGTGCTTGGCCTGATTTGGGCAGGTATCGGCCTGGTTTACCTGGCCTGCGTGACGAAGAGCTTCCGCAACCCGGTTCCTCAGTACGAAGACGTCGCGTAAGACTGTGTCGGGTGGCGGCTACGCCTTACCCGACCTGAATATCCCGTAGGCCCGCGTAAGCGAAGCGTCACCGGGCAAAAAAAACCGGAGACGATGGTCTCCGGTTTTTTTATCTCTTCATTTCAGACGAGCTCTTGCGCATACTGGTATAGCGCTTTCAGCAGCGCCTGTTTCTCGGTATTCCCTTCATACTGGCCGTAAAGCATCTCCAGCTCCTGAGCGTAGCTGTTGAGAAATTCCGGGGTAAAGACGTTGCGTCGATGCTGTAGCCAGCGCTCCTGCTCAGCCTCATCCAGCGTGCCGGGATAGTTGCGCGCCCGATAGTTAAACAGCAGCTTCTCAATGCGCGTGTCCACAAAGGTGATATCCAGCGCGGGCAGATTCCGCGGGTCGGTTTGCAGCACGATATTCATCGCCGCGCGGTCGGCGTCACTAAAGAAGCCGTTATAAAGCTGCGCATCCACGTTTTCAGACGGCACGAACGGCTCTGCTTCGGCAAAAATGGCGACGACTTTCTCGCGCACCTGCGGGTTGTCGCGCAGCACTTTCAGGTTATCGAGGCAGTGCTGACGGTTAATCCCCAGCCGGTCGGCGTCTTCCGGGCGCAGCGTATTGGCCTGGGCCAGCACCGGACATTTATTGATGTGCACCAGTTTAACCGGTACAGCGGGCAGGTCACCCAGCGCCTCTTTCGGCGTATACAGCCGTTCACGCAAGGTGTCGCTGTCAAGCTCAAGCAGCGGGGAGATATCCCCGGCAAGATCCACCATGATGACGGCGTTACGGTTATCCGGGTGCCAGGCGAGGGGCGCTACCCAGCTCGTGTTCCCGCGCCACGCCCCGAACATCCCTGAAATATGCACCAGCGGTTTCATCTGCGGCACATCAATCAGCGTCATCAGCTTCTGCTTGCTGCGGTGGCTCAGCAGATACTCAAACAGGCGCGGCTGTGCGGTTTTAACGAGTTTCGCCATAGCGATGGTCGCGTAAACGTCTGCCATCGCGTCGTGGGCATTGCTGTGCTCGATGCCGTTGGCGCGCGTCAGGTGCTCGAGCCTGAAGCTCGGCAATCCGTCGTCGTTCTCCGGCCAGTTAATCCCCTCCGGGCGCAGCGCATAACAGGCGCGCATGATATCCAGCAAATCCCAGCGTGAATTGCGGTTCTGCCAGCTCCAGGCGTACGGATCGTAGAAGTTGCGATAGAAGATATTACGCGTCACTTCATCGTCAAAGCGGAT
This sequence comes from Enterobacter cloacae complex sp. P24RS, assembly GCF_014982165.1. Taxonomy (NCBI): domain Bacteria; kingdom Pseudomonadati; phylum Pseudomonadota; class Gammaproteobacteria; order Enterobacterales; family Enterobacteriaceae; genus Enterobacter; species Enterobacter cloacae complex sp. P24RS. The sequence goes on along the minus strand of NZ_JADCKU010000018.1, from coordinate 59,464 downwards.
GTTGTTGTAACCCACCACGCAGGTATTGGGCACCGTGAACAGATCGTGGATGCGACGGGCAAATTCCGCTTCGCTAACGCCTTTATCCCGCGCTTCCTGAGGCGTGATGCCCGTCACCATCACCGCGCCCGGCTGCGGCAGATAGTCATCGGCAGGCTTGCAGTAAAACACCTCGGGTTCGCCGATGATGTTAAATTCGTCATCGGTACGGATAGCCGCAAACTGCGCCGGTCGGTCCAGCGCCGGATGGGTGCCAAAGGTTTCGTAATCGTGGAACAAAAAAGTCGGGCGCGCGGCAGAGTCAGACACCAGTATTCTCATCCTGTTAAAAATTGACGTCTCTATGGTAAACGATTGGGGTGAGCAGTCCGAATAAAAAGCACGGTCAGGCAAGAAATTTGCGAGATTCGTTCCAGAAAAATTTGCGCGTTGTCACATTTTTTTGCAATTAAGGCAGGTAACGACATCAGAACTGCCGTAAAAAGGTCATCGATTTTTACTGACCTGAGGATATACCGTTGAAACGCCGTCTGTTTATTGCTGTTTCTTTACTCGCTTCGAGTATTTCATCCGCGCTGGCCGCCGAGCCGCTGGATTTTTCACCTCAGCCGCCTGCCATTCAGGCAGGGTCCTGGGTATTGATGGATTACACCACGGGTCAAATCTTAACGGCGGGCAACGAACATCAGCAGCGCAATCCGGCGAGCCTGACCAAACTGATGACGGGGTACGTTGTCGATCGCGCCATTGATAGCCACCGTATCAGCCCCGATGACATTGTGACGGTCGGACGTGACGCCTGGGCAAAAGGCAATCCGGTCTTTGACGGTTCATCGCTGATGTTTCTGAAGGAGGGCGACCGGGTTTCCGTGCGCGATCTCAGCCGCGGCCTGATTGTTGATTCCGGCAATGACGCCTGCGTAGCGCTGGCGGATCACGTGGCGGGCGGTCAGCCGCAGTTCGTCAGGATGATGAATGACTACGTCGAAAAGCTGAACCTGCGCGATACTCACTTCGAAACCGTACACGGGCTGGATGCACCGGGTCAGCACAGCTCCGCTTACGATCTCGCCGTGCTTTCCCGTGCCATCATTCACGGCGAACCTGAGTTCTACCACATGTACAGCGAGAAAAGCCTGACCTGGAATGGCATCACCCAGCAGAACCGTAACGGGCTGCTGTGGGATAAGACCATGAACGTGGATGGCCTGAAAACGGGGCACACGTCGGGCGCGGGCTTCAACCTGATTGCCTCCGCGGTGGACGGTCAGCGTCGGCTGATTGCGGTGGTGATGGGCGCAGACAGCCCGAAAGGGCGTGAAGATCAGGCGCGCAAGCTGCTGCACTGGGGACAGCAAAATTTCGATACGGTGCAGATCCTGCATAACGGCAAAAAAGTGGGTACCGAACGCATCTGGTACGGCGATAAAGAGCAGATCGCGCTGGGCACGGATCAGGATTTCTGGCTGGCCTTGCCCAAAACGGAAGTGCCGAATATCAAGGCAAAATACGTAATGGATAAAAAAGAGCTGGAAGCGCCGATTGCCGCGCACCAGCGGGTAGGGGAGATCCAGCTGTACGATCGCGACAAGGTGGTTGCGCACTGGCCTCTGGTTACGCTGGAAAGCGTTGAAAAGGGCGGCCTTTTCTCCCGTCTCGGCGATTATCTGCATCATAAGCTCTAACCTTTCGGGCAGACTGGCAGTGTTGCGAGTCTGCTCGCATAATCAACATTCCCGGTTTGCCGATAATCGCGATTCTGCTTTATAGTGTATGTATATACAGTGATAAACGGAGGCAGCATGGACTACAGCGTCAGGCAGCAACAGAAACGTAAAATCGCAGGCTTTCATCTCGTGGGGCCGTGGGAAAAAACGGTCAAGCAGGGGTTCGAACAGCTCGTGATGTGGGTAGACGGACGTCATATTCAGCCGCAGGAATGGGTAGCCGTTTATTACGACAACCCGGATGACGTGCCGGCGGAAAAGCTCCGCTGCGATACCGCCGTCACGGTCCCTGATGATTTCACTGTTCCTGAGAACAGTGAAGGGGTGATGATGACTGAAATCGCTGCCGGGGATTATGCTATCGCCGCTGCCCGTGTGGAAAATCATGATTTTGCCACCCCCTGGAACCAGTTCTTCAACTCCCTTCTCCAGGACAACGCCTACCAGATTGCGCCAAAACCGTGCTTCGAACGTTATCTGAATGATGGCAATGCAGACGGCTACTGGGACATTGAGATGTTTGTACCGGTAGAGCACAAGGTGGGATAAACCTGCGAAACGCAGGGTTTTTGAGCCGGGTGCGATCCACACGCCTCAAAACACAGTACAATTGTGGTTTGCCGTAAAGCTGGAGACGGGTGTGCGCCCCGACAAGTCATTAACCCCATTTGAAATTCGGTTATACAAACATTATCGCGTGGTGCACGGTTGCCGCATTGCGCTGGCGTTTGTGTTGACCTTCGTACTGGTTCGTTTGCTGGATATCCCGGAAGGAACGTGGCCGCTGATCACGCTGGTGGTGGTCATGGGGCCGATCTCATTCTGGGGGAACGTGGTTCCTCGTGCCCTCGAACGCATAGGCGGCACCGTTTTAGGCTCGGCGCTTGGGCTTATCGCCCTGAAGCTGGAGCTGATTTCATTCCCGATCATGTTGCTGTGGTGCGCGGGGGCGATGTTTCTTTGCGGGTGGCTGGCGCTGGGCAAGAGGCCGTATCAGGCGCTGCTGATTGGCATTACGCTTGCAGTTGTGGTCGGCGCGCCGGCGGGTGATATGACCACCGCACTGTGGCGAAGCGGGGACGTTATCCTCGGCTCGTTGCTCGCCATGCTGTTTACCGGCATCTGGCCGCAGCGCGCCTTCCTGCACTGGCGCATTCAGATGGCAAACTACGTGACGGCATTTAACCGTGTCTACCAGGCCGGGTTTTCGCCGAATCTGATCGAACGCCCGCGGCTGGAAAAGCACCTGCAAAAAATCCTCAATGACGTGGTCAAAATGCGCGGGTTGATTACCCCGGCAAGCAAAGAAACGCATATCCAGAAAGCAATTTTTGAAGCCATTCAGACGGTGAGCCGTAATCTGGTCTGTATGCTTGAACTGCAAATCAATGCCCACTGGGCTTCACGCCCCAGCCACTTTCTGATGCTCAACGCGCATACGCTGAAAGAGACGCAGCAGATGACGCAGCAAACCCTGTTGACCATTGCACATGCGCTCTACGAAGGGAATCCACAGCCCATACGGGCAAACAGCGAGCGGCTGAACGAAATCGTCGCCGAGCTGAAACAGCTGATGAATGAGCGTCAGGCCGACAATGTGGCGGAAACGCCCATTCACGGTTATGTCTGGCTGAGTATGGAGCTGGCACGACAGCTGGAATTATTATCGCAGCTGATTTGCCGGGCACTGCGCAAATAAAAAGCGTACGTGATGCCTGCTGCTTCGATTCAGCAGCAATTAGGGTTATGATGGTTTTAAACGATATACTCATTGTCATTCGCAGCCGCTGTCTGTTAAAACGGTTGCCTTAACGAATCCGAATCTCACATTATCAGGGGTGTAAAAATGGAAACTATTAAGCCTTCGTTCCAGGATGTTCTGGAGTTCGTCCGCCTGTTCCGCCGTAAAAACAAGCTACAGCGTGAAATCCAGGACGTAGAGAAGAAGATCCGTGACAACCAGAAACGTGTCCTGCTGCTGGACAACCTGAGCGACTACATCAAGCCGGGGATGAGCGTTGAAGCTATTCAGGGCATCATCGCCAGCATGAAGAGCGATTACGAAGATCGCGTTGATGACTACATCATCAAAAATGCTGAGCTGTCCAAAGAGCGTCGCGATATCTCCAAAAAGCTGAAGGTGATGGGCGAAATCAAAAACGTCGACGCTAAAGGCGAGTAATCGCGCAATCTGGTGCCCGGTGGCGTTGCGCTTACCGGGTCTGCGATTCCGTAGGTCGGGTTAGGCGTAGCCGCCACCCGACAATTTTACCGAACGCAGAAAAGCAAAAAGCCTGCTTTGAAAGCAGGCTTTTTAAATGTGGCTCCTCTGACTGGACTCGAACCAGTGACATACGGATTAACAGTCCGCCGTTCTACCGACTGAACTACAGAGGAATCGTTGTGGAGGCTTATCTTAGCGGCGAAAAAACTTTTGTCAAACCTCATCTTAGGCAAAAGTGACTGATTGATGATTCTGTCGTCATTTTGTTGCCATTTCAGACATAAATTAATGGAAAATACTTTGCAGGATATGCATTTCTGCCCCATCATTTGAAATGGAGTTTCAACTTTCTCGCTAAGGTCCATTTTGAACGTCACCGCACCCATACGCCAGGCGATTATGCGCACGCCCTGGTATGCCAAACGTAAAAGTTATCGAGTTCTGTTCTGGCGTGAAATCACCCCCCTTGCCGTGCCTATTTTCCTGGAGAATACCTGCGTCCTGTTGATGGGCGTTCTCAGCACCTTCCTGGTGAGCTGGCTCGGCAAAGAAGCGATGGCCGGGGTAGGGCTGGCGGACAGTTTCAACATGGTGGTGATGTCCTTCTTTGCCGCCATCGATCTAGGGACGACGGTGGTGGTAGCGTTTAGTCTCGGCAAACTCGATCCGAAACGCGCCCGGGAAGCGGCCAGACAGTCGCTGATGATCATGACGATTTTCTCGATCGTTCTTGCGGCGGTGATTCATTACTACGGGAAAGAGATCATCGATATCGTCGCCGGCGAAGCGACCGGTGAGGTGAAGGCGCTGGCGCTCACCTACCTTGAAATGACGGTGCTGAGCTATCCGGCGGCAGCCATCGCGCTGATTGGCAGCGGCGCGCTTCGTGGCGCAGGCAATACCAAAATTCCGCTGCTGATAAACGGTGGGATGAACATCCTGAACATTATCATCAGCAGCGTTTTGATTTACGGCGTCTTCTCCTGGGATGGCCTGGGCTTTGTCGGTGCCGGTTTAGGGCTGACGATTTCCCGCTATATTGGTGCGGCGGCGATCATTGGCGTCCTCATGGCGGGCATCACGCCGTCGCTGCGCCTGACGCTGAAAAGCTATTTCCGTCCGCTTAACTTCGCCATTATCTGGGAAGTGATGGGCATCGGGATCCCGGCCAGCATCGAATCCGTGCTGTTTAACGGCGGGAAACTGCTGACGCAGATGTTTGTTGCCGGGATGGGCACCGACGTCATCGCCGGCAACTTTATTGCCTTCTCCATCGCCTCGCTGATTAACCTGCCGGGTAACGCGCTGGGCTCGGCGTCGACCATTATTACCGGTAAACGCCTCGGCAAGGGGCAGATAGGGCAGGCGGAACGGCAGCTTCGCCACGTCTTCTGGCTTTCAACTATCGGGCTGACCGCGATTGCGTGGGGCACCGCGCCGTTTGCCGGACTGATGGCCTCGTTTTATACCCACGAAAACGACGTAAAAGAGGTGGTGAAGGTGCTGATTTGGCTCAACGCGGCGTTTATGCCGATCTGGGCCGCGTCCTGGGTACTTCCTGCCGGGCTGAAAGGGGCGCGCGACGCCCGCTTTGCCATGTGGGTCTCTATGCTCGGCATGTGGGGCTGCCGCGTCGTGGCGGGCTACACGCTGGGGGTGATGCTAGGTATGGGCGTGGTCGGCGTCTGGCTGGGGATGTTCCTTGACTGGGCCGTGCGCGGCGCGCTGTTCTACTGGCGCATGGTGAGCGGACGCTGGCTGTGGAAATACCCGCGAAAAAAAGCGGAACAGGCGGTTTCGGAAACCGCAAACGCCTGACAAATGCGCGAAGTGGAGAATAAATCGGCAAACGATTGAAAATCTGCATTCACCCTTTGACATCCTCAGGGCGCATCGATAATATGCGCCCCGTTCACACGATTCCTCTGTAGTTCAGTCGGTAGAACGGCGGACTGTTAATCCGTATGTCACTGGTTCGAGTCCAGTCAGAGGAGCCAAATTTGAAAAGCCTGCTTTTAAAGCAGGCTTTTTGCTTTTCTGCGTTCGGTAAGTTTGTCGGGTGGCGCTCCGCTTACCCGACCTACGAATCCCAGGCCGGGTGAGTGGTGTGCGTGATGTGTCCTTGTTATCAGCGGAACGGTGGCTCATTAAAGGTGCGCAGCTTGCGGGAGTGCAGTTTATCGCCCTCGGCACGCAGTAAATCTATAGCGCGAATACCAATCTGAAGATGCTCTGAGATCGCCCCTTCGTAAAAACGGTTCGCCTGGCCCGGCAGCTTGATCTCGCCGTGCAGCGGTTTATCGGACACGCACAGCAGCGTGCCGTAAGGCACGCGGAAGCGGTAGCCCTGCGCCGCAATGGTGGCACTTTCCATATCGATCGCCACCGCGCGGCTGAGGTTAAAGCGCAGAGCGGAGGCAGAATAACGCAGCTCCCAGTTACGATCGTCGGTAGTGACCACCGTGCCGGTGCGCAGGCGCTGCTTCACCTCTTCACCCGGCATACCGCTCACCTCTTTAGTGGCGTCATACAGGGCGCGCTGGACTTCCGCGATGCTCGGGATAGGAATGTCCGGCGGCAGAACCGCGTCAAGGACGTGGTCGTCGCGCAGGTACGCGTGGGCGAGAACGTAATCCCCAATCAGCTGGCTTTCGCGCAGGCCGCCGCAGTGGCCAATCATCAGCCAGACGTCCGGGCGCAGAACCGCCAGGTGGTCGCAGATGGTTTTCGCGTTCGACGGCCCAACGCCAATATTAATCAGCGTAATGCCCTGGCCGTCGGCGGTGATCAGGTGCCAGGCCGGCATCTGGTGCTTTTTCCACGCCAGGTCGGAAATGGCCTGCTCCGGCGCTTCGGTTTCAGCGGTGATCCAGATCCCGCCCGCGCAGGAGAGGGCGACGTAAGGGCTATCCGGATCGAGGATCTGGCTACAGCCCCAGCGAACAAACTCGTCCACGTAGCGGGTGTAGTTGGTAAACAGCACGAACGGCTGGAAATGCTCGGCTGGGGTGCCGGTGTAGTGGCGCAGGCGCGCCAGCGAAAAATCCACGCGACGGGCGTCAAAGTGCGAGAGCGGTGAAAATTCTGCCGGGTGATAAATTCCGTCCGCCGTCTCGTCGCCAATCTGCGAAAGCTCGGTGGTTGGGAAGTGGCGCGTCAGCCCCGCGCTCATGGAGCGGTCCAGCGTTAGCGCCGAGCCGTCAATCACGTACGGGTAAGGGATTTCGTGCAGCGACGGTTCCACGGATATATGCGCACCGTAATCCTGATACAGCAACGTGAGCTGTTCTTCCAGGTAGGGGCGGAACAGCGCAGGGCGCGTGATGGTCGTGCTGTAACAGCCGGAATGGGTAAAACGTGCATAGGCGCGGGTTTTCGGATTGCTGCTGGCGCTGCCGTCCCAGGTGACAGAGAGCGATGGATAAACAAAAAGGCCCTGAGTTCTGGCCTTTTCATCGGGAAGTTTCCCTGTTTCGATATATTCACTGATGGCGCTGCGCAGTGCGTTGACGGATTGCTCATACAGCGCGTCGAGTTTTTCCAGCGCCTGAGCCGGGGTCAGGCTGGAGCCCTTATTATTCATGTCTGTCTCCTTGTTCCACAGGTGTGCGGCAATACCCGATAGTATGTCACACGCCCGTGAAACTAAAGTGAGGAGATCGGCCTAGCGCGTTTCCTTCATGAACAGGGCGGTCGCGGCGGAGAGCAGGCAGCCTGCCAGCAGATAAATCGCCACGCTGTGCCAGTTCCCGCCGGAGAAGGTCACCAGCGCGGCGGCGATAAACGGCGTAAACCCGCCGCCGACTACGCTCGCCACCTGATATCCCACGCCCGCGCCGCTGTAGCGGTAGCTGGCGCCGAACAGCTCGGTAAACATCGGCTGCTGCACGCACACCACCATATCGTGGGCGATGTTGGCGAGCATGATGGCGAAGAAGACGATCCAGAACACCGACTGCGCCTCCAGCGCCATAAAGAACGGCCAGGCGCTGAGCGTGCCGATAAGCGCGCCCGTGATGTAAACCCGGCGGCGGCCAAACCGGTCTGCGAGCCAGGCGAAGCAGGGGATGGTCAGGCAGCTGATCCCGCCCACCACCAGGCCAATGTTCAGAAACAGCTCACGCGGCAGGCCGAGGTTCTGGGTGGAGTAGTTCAGGGCGAAGGCGGTGACGATATACATGGTCAGCAGTTCGCACAGGCGCAGGGCGATGATTTTCAGAAAAGCGCCAGGGTGCTGGACCAGCGCTTCCATCACCGGCAGCCTTTTTTTCGCGACCGGTTTTTCGCGCTGCTGCTGCTCAAACTCAGCGGACTCTTCCATGCCGTTGCGGATCCACAGGGCCGCGATGACCAGCACAATGCTGAAGATAAACGGAATGCGCCAGCCCCAGCTCAGGAACTGCTCGTCTGTCGTGAGCTGGCTAATGAGCGACACCAGCCCGGTGGAAAGCAGTAGCCCCACGCCATAACCCACCTGCACGCCGCTGCTGTAAAACGCCTTCCTGTGCTTCGGCGCGCTTTCTACGGACAGCAATGCCGCGCCGCCCCATTCACCGCCGACGGCAAAGCCCTGAATGGCGCGCAATGTTACCAGCAATACCGGAGCCCACCAGCCAATCGACGCAAAGGAAGGCAAAATACCGATAAGCGCGGTGGCAATGCCCATCATCCAGACGGTGAGCATCAGCATCCGTTTCCGGCCAAGGCGGTCACCGAAGTGGCCGAAAATGATGCCGCCCAGCGGACGAAACAGAAAACCGACGCCAAAGGTGGCAAATGCGGCGAGCGTGCCCATGGCGGGGCTAATCTGGGGGAAAAATTCGCGGTTAAATACCAGCGCAGCGGTAATACCGTAGAGCAGAAAGTCATACCAGTCGACGACGGCGCCTGCGAAGCTACCTAAAGCGGCGCGGCGGGCGCGGTTCAGCGAAGGCGTCTCCTCGCTGCGGCGAGCGGAGATGAGGGTGGAGTCCATAGTTGTCCTGTCTGTACTGATTTTTAATTATTGGTATAAGAAAAGGTCACTCACATTGCGGCCGTCATCGTGACGGAAGGTATGAGACTACCGCGATGGGCGACCAGAGAAAACGTTTTTATCTTTCCTGAAAGTGCTGAATAAATAAATTTCATCTTACCCGGGCCCAATATAAATCAGCCTGTTTGGCTCCGGTTAGGGCTGAATGGTTTACAGTAATAGTGATCGCTGCGTGACGTAAGCTGAGGGAATAACGATGAAACGCCTCTTTCCTGCACTCTGGGTAGTCCTGTTTTTGGTGGCTTCGCCGCTGCATGCGGAGCCGAAAGTCTATGGTGAACAGCGCATTCACCGCTGGTGGGATGCGGTAACGGACGATATTTCTCAGACCTGGGAGCAGCCGGAGCGTTACGATCTCTACCTGCCGTTTCTGAGCTGGCACGCCCGCTTCATGTATGACAAAGAGAAAACAGACAACTACAACGAAATGCCGTGGGGCGGTGGGCTGGGCGTGTCTCGTTACAACGACGAGGGCAACTGGAGCGCGCTCTTCGCCATGATGTTTAAAGATTCCCACAACGAGTGGCAGCCCGCGATGGGCTACGGCTGGGAGAAGGGCTGGTATCTGGATAACGCGAAAGATTTTCGTCTGGGGCTGGGCGCCGCGGCGGGGATCACCGCGCGCGACGACTTTGCTAACTACGTACCGCTGCCGTTTATCTTTCCCCTGTTCTCAGCCGGATACAAGCGCGTTACCGTCCAGTTCACCTATATTCCCGGCACCTACAACAACGGCAACGTGCTGTTTGCCTGGCTGCGCCTGGGCTTTTAAAGGGTAATGACCTTTTTGGCCACCGCGTTGGAGAGGATGAGCAGCGAAAACAGGACCGACGTAATAAAGGTCAGCACAATCAGGGCCAGCTTGATGCTCAGAGAGGTCACCGGAATGAGCGCCGTCAGCAGGTGAAACACCGAGTAGTGCATAATATAGACCCCGGTCATCGTTTTGCTAATGGCGGCCAGCACGGACTCTTTAAACTCCGCATTGCGGCGAAAGCGTACGCCGTTGGCCGCGATCACCAGGGCGATAATCAGAATGTAGATTTGCGATCCGGTGAGGATAAAGGCGTTTCTGTCCGCTTTAAACAGGGCAAAAAAGAAGTGCCGCTCGTAGAACCACGTGAACAGATAGATAAACGGGATGGCAATCACCGCTGCCCTGACCACGTTTTTGCGGCCAATCCACGCCGCGATGTGCGGATCGCAAAAGAGTTGTCCCGTCAGATAAAACAGCAGCCACGTCCACAGGCGATACTGCGGCGACAGCGAAAGGACATGAACGTCAGGATAGAGCGCTGACAGCAAATCGTACCCGTAGGAGAAAAGCAGCAGGGCGGCAATCACCCCAACGAAAAGCGTTCGCCGCTGGCTGAGCCACTCCACCACCGGATGAAATGTGTAAATCACGATAAACGCGAACACGAACCAGGGCTGGATCAGATATCCGCGCTGATAGGGCTCCCACAGGTAGTAAATGGTCACCCAGAACAGAAAGACGATCACCAGGCTTTTGATCTTATCAAGCTGCCAGCGGGTGCCGTGGCGGGATTGCCCATCCAGATAGCCTGCCACCACAAAAAACAGCGGCGTGGCAATGGTCGAGATAAATGTTAAAAAGCCGAGGATCCAGTGATAGTCATAATCATACCGATCCCAGGTATTGTAGATGGTGAAAAAAGTCACCGCCGTCATACAGCCCAGCGTCTTGATGATGTTCAGTCCTGTCGCATTCATTGTTGTTCAGCTTCGTCCTTACGATGGAAACACGCGTAAATTACCGGGAGTACCAGCAGCGTCAGGATTGTAGCAAACCCAAGTCCAAACATAATCACAACGGCCATGCTCTGGAAGAACACATCCAGCAGCAGAGGAGCGAGCCCGAGCACGGTGGTAAAGGCGGTGAGCAGGATGGGGCGCAGGCGCGAGGTGGCGGCGTAAACGATCGCGCTGTGCTGATCCTGCTGCGCTTTCTGCTGTTCAATCTCCTCTACCAGCACAATGCCGTTGCGGATCAGCATCCCGCTCAGGCTCAGCAGGCCAATCAGCGCCATAAAGCCAAAGGGGATCCCGGTCAGTAAAAACCCCGGTGTCACGCCGATCAGCGCCAGCGGCACGGTCAGCCATATAGCGACGGCGTTTTTCACCGAGCTGAACATCAGCACCGTGATCACAAACATCACCAGATAACCGAGCGGCAGCGTGGTGAACAGCCCCTGCTGCGCTTCGCTGGAGTTCTCCGCGTCCCCGCCCCACTCGATGCTGTAGCCGTGGGGCAGGGGGAGCGCATCAATTTGCGGCTTCACCCGGGCGAGAATATCGCCGGAGGTTTGCTGGCTTAGCGGGTCGGGATCGGTCTGCACGGTCAGTACGCGGGAGCGGTCGCGGCGAAGGATCAGCGGATCTTCCCACTCCAGCGCGAAGCCGCTGACGACGTTGCTCAGCGGGATATACTGCTGCCGGGTCTGGCTCCAGACCAGGACGTTATTCAGGTGATTGGCGTCCAGCCGCTCGCTTTCCGGCGGGCGCACCACCACGGGCAGCAGATCGCTGCCTTCACGGTACAGCCCCGCCCGGCTGCCGGAGAAATTCATCTCCAGTGCGTTATCCACGTCCTGCTTATCCACGCCAAGCTCGCGGCCCAGCGCGGTAACGTACTGTGGGCGGATCACTTTACTGCGGTTTTGCCAGTCGTTCCTGACGCTGTCCGTGGCCGGATCGCGCGTGAGGATGATGTCTACCTGGCTGGCGATCAGGCGCAGCCTGTCCGGGTCAGGCCCTTTAATACGCACTTCAATAGCGCTGTCGCCGGAAGGACCAAACATCACCCGTTTCGTGCTGGCGTTAACCTGCGGATAGTTCCGGGCGATGTACTCATCAACGTGGCGGGTCAGGGCAGAGATGTTACGCTGGTCGTCCATCCGCACCATGATTTGCGCATAGTTGCTGTACTGGCGCTGTCCGCTGTAGGTCAAAATAAAACGCATACTTCCCTGACCGATCGTCGAGACCGTGGTTTCCACCCCTGGCTGGCCGTTGATGGTTTTCTCGATATCGCCGGTCATCTTCTCGGTCCATTTAATGTCGGTACCGTAAGGGAGCCAGAGGTCGACGAAGAAAATCGGCGTGCTGGAGGAGGGGAAGAAATTCTGCCGCACCGAGCCAAAGCCCCAGATGGCGGCTGCCAGCAGCGCGGCCATCACCACCAGCGTTGGCGCTTTACGCCGCAACAGCGCCCTGAGCAAACCCTGGTAAATGCGATAGATGCGTTTGTCGTAGGGGTCCGTTTTGTCAGCCTCTGGCGGCGCAGCGTCGTGTTTAAACAGCCACCATTTGATCAGCACCGGCGTAATGGTGAGGGCAGAGAACCAGCTCAGCATGAGCGAAATCAGCAGAACCTGAAACAGCGACTTACAGTATTCGCCGGTGGAGTCCTGCGACAGCCCGACGGGCGCGAAGGCCAGGATGGCGATGACCGTCGCGCCCAGCAGCGGCAGCGCAGAACGGCGAATAATGTGGTTAATGGCGCTCAGCAGGGGTGAGCCCTGCTGCCGGGCGATCAGTACCCCTTCGACAACCACGATGGCATTGTCTACCAGCATGCTGAGGGCGATGATCAGCGCCCCCAGCGAAATGCGCTGAAGTTCAATGCCCCAGAGATACATGATCAGCAGCGTGCCCAGCACGTTGAGCGCGAGGGAAAAGGCGATAATGATCCCGCTGCGTACGCCCATAAAGATCAGCAACACACCGACGACAATCGCCAGCGCCATCAGGAAATTAATGATAAATCCGTTAACGGAATCACCGACCTCCGCCGCCTGATCGTAAAACAGGTCGATATGGATGCCTGCCGGCTTTTCGGCTGACATCTGCTCAAGCTTCGCCTCCAGCGCATGTCCCACGTCGATGACGTTTACGCCGGGGATAAAGGAGACGCCCATGGTGACGGCTTTTCTGCCGTTGGCATGGTAGATGCTGGAGGGGGAGGCATCCAGCCCGCGAGACAGGGTGGCAATATCCCGCAAGCGGGTAGCCGCCCCAGCGCCGGGCGGGGTCACGATCAGATCGGCAAGCTCGTCAATATTCTCGAATTCCCCGGTAGGATGCAGGCGAATGGACTCGGTCCCGGCGGGAATGTCTCCGGCGCTGGAGACCACGTTCAGCCTGCTCAACAGGGCGGAAAGCTGGTTCAGCGTTATCCCGCGGGCGGCCATTTTGGTCAGAGAGATGTCCACGTTAATCTGCTGGGTGATGGCACCGCCAATGGCGACTTTGCCCACGCCCGGCACAAGGACCAGCTCCCGGCGCAGCTGCTCGGCATACCGCACCAGTTCCGGATTGCTGAATTCATCCCCGGAAATGGCAAAGAAAAAGCCGAACACGTCGCCAAAATCGTCATTCACAAACGGGGCGACTACGCCCGGCGGAAACTGTCGGGCGGCATCTCCCACCCGGCGACGCAGCTCATCCCAGATTTGCGGTAGCTCATCTGAGTGGTAGCGCGAGGCAATATTGACCGTGATCTGCGACAGGCCGTTGGAGGAGATGGAGCTGACGTTATCGAGGTAAGGGAGCTGCTGTAGCGCATTTTCCAGCGGCAGGGTGACCTCTTCCTCAACCTGCTGCGCCGACGCGCCCGGATAATGGGCGATCACCACCGCAGTTTTGATGGTAAACGCCGGATCTTCCAGCCTGCCGATGTTCAGCAGGGCAATAATGCCGCCCACGCCCAGCAGCAGAATAGTCAGCCAGACGCGAACCGGATTACTGATAAACTGACGAGAGATATCCATTACAGTCCCCGTTCACGCGTCCAGATGCGTACCGGCTGGTTGGCGTGTAGCTCGCCAACGCCTGCGGCCACCACGCGTTCACCGGCCTTAAGCCCGTCGACGACGACGATGCCCTCAGCGCTAACTTGCCCCACGCTGACCTTTCGATCTTCCAGGTGCAACGTTTCGCCTTCGCCCGTTACCACCCAGACGTGCGGCTCATTGCGCGGGCGGTTATCCGGGCTAAAGACCGCCTCAACCGGCACCACCAGCGCCTCGCTGCCCACGCCCGCCGGCAGGTCGGTTAAATTGACCGTGACCGTCCCGCTGACGCCGCCCACAACGGGAAAATCATCCGGGCGGGGCATGGTTAAAATCACCTGCCAGGTCAGCGTGTTGCTGTCGCTACTGCCCGAGTGTTCTTTGTACACTGCGGTGAACTCGCGCCCGGGCAGGGCATTGATCCTCACCACCGGTCTGTACTGCGCATTGCGGATATCGAAGGTTTTAAACAGATTTTCCGGAAGGCTGAACACCACGTCCAGCAGGTCTGTACGGGTCAATGTGACGACGGGCTGGCCGGCTGACACGACCTGATGATTTCGCACATGGACGCTGGCCGCTGTCCCGCTAAAGGGGGCGACGAGCGTCATCTGGCTCAATTCTTCTCGCGCAATCTGTAGCGCGGCGTTTGCAGAATCGCGGCTGGCGCGCTGGACATCCATCTCGGCCTTCGACACGGCCTGACGTCCCGCCAGCGTCTGGAAGCGGTCGAATTGCCTCTGCGCCAGGGTTGCCGCCGTTTGCCTGTCGTTCAGACGCTGCCGGGCTTCGCGATCGTTAAGACTGGCGAGCCGTTGCCCCTGTTTGACAACGGCGCCCTGGCGAATGTCCAGGGTCTCAATCTGCCCGGCACGTTTGAACGCGAGATCCGTAGCATCGCCGGATTCGATGCGGGCGGGAAAGACGCGCTGCTGCGCGTTGCCGGCCTTCACCACCTCTGCGACTTTTACCATTTTCGGCAGGGGCGCGGCGCGATCGGGTTTAGGATCGCACGCCGTCAGCAGTAATAACACAACGGGCAGAAGAGAGACGTAGCGCTTCACAGTATTCCCCTGATAATAATTGTTTTATTTATTTCGTCATCAATGCTGGGGTGGCGCTATTCTGCCAGGGCCGAGACGACCACATAGGTAAATAAACCGATTGCTGTGCTGGCGATAATGGCAAGCGCGATAAACAAACCAAGGCGAATCAGGCTTAAACCGTACATGCATTCCTCCATGAGGTAGAAGGTGGCGCAGGGTAAATATGAATAAACGTATTGCATGCCTGACTATGAGCATAGTCGGTGAATAAATAAATGTTAAATAACCATTATTAGTGGCGTGGCAGGCTAAGGCGAAACACGTGTGACGATAGCGTATTCGCTTTGAATAACAACCTGATATTCCTGTGCTACGTTTAATAGCATTCATCCCTTTTTTCCGAAAAGGCCTTTGCGCATATACCCCCTGGTTTGATGCGATCTCTCCTGATTCACTCACAGCTGTGTTGGTTATAAAAAGGATGCTTGATATGTATAAAACGATTCTGGTGCCGGTGGATGTTTACGAAACAGCGCTTTCAGATAAAGCGCTACAGCATGCCCAGTTCCTGGCGCAAAGCGCATCGGGTGACGTTCATCTGCTGTACATTATGCCAAAGTTCTCGGCTGAACTGACCCGCGGTTTTATTGCAGACGCGAGAAAGATGGATGAATATATGGTTAATAATGCTAAAGAAAAACTTGCCGCGCTGGTAAAAAAAATCAACCTGCCGGAAGAAAATGTTCATCTTCACGTTCGCAGCGGGAATATACGTGATGAGGCGATCAAACTGGCGGATGAACTTAACGCTGGCGCAATTATTGTGGGGTCGCGCAATCCAAATATTCAAACCCACTTATTAGGTTCAGAGGCGGCGAGTATCGTTCGTTATGCGCATGTTCCTGTTTTCGTTATTCGTTAATTGCATGAAAGCAAGGTGATTTCTGAAAAGAACCCGAGGAAGGAACGATGATAACAGAAAAGCCTCACCGTCCGTATTATCAACAGACCGTTGATGAAACCCTGACAAATATCCAATCCAGCCTGGACGGACTTAGCAGTGCGGAAGCCACCGTCAGGCTGGACAAATATGGTGAAAATGCCTTACCGCAAAAACCGGGTAAACCCGGCTGGCTGCGCTTTCTGGCCCATTTCAACGATGTTCTCATTTACGTTCTTCTGGTGGCGGCGCTGCTGAAGCTGATAATGGGACACTGGGTGGATATGTTTGTCATTCTCGGGGTGGCCGTCATTAACGCCCTGATTGGCCATATTCAGGAGAGCAATGCGGAAAAATCGCTGCAAAGTATTCGCAATATGCTCTCCAGCGAGGCGGTGGTCATCCGGCAGGGCAGCCATGAAACCATCCCCACCACGGCGCTGGTGCCGGGAGACATCGTGGTTATACGCGCCGGAGATCGCATTCCTGCCGACCTTCGCGTGATAGAGGCGCACAACCTGCGGGTGGAAGAGGCTATCCTCACCGGCGAATCCACCGTGGTGGAGAAAAGCAGCGATGCGCTCAGCGGTGAACTGCCGTTAGGCGACCGTTACAACCTGCTGTATTCCGGCACCACGGTCAGCTCCGGTGGGGGAAAAGGGCTGGTGGTAGCGACCGGCGGTGAGACCGAGCTCGGCCATATCAACCAGATGATGTCGGACATCGAAAAACACCGTACCCCGCTGATGGTGCAAATGGACAAGCTCGGCAAGACCATTTTCATCACCATTCTGGTCATGATGCTGGCGCTGTTTGTTTTCAGCCTCATCTTCCGCGATATGCCCGTTTCAGAGCTGGTGCTGTCGCTGATTAGCCTGGCGGTGGCGGCGGTGCCGGAAGGATTACCGGCCATTATCTCGATCATCCTCTCGCTGGGCGTGCAGGCGATGGCGCGCCGCAAGGCGATTATTCGCAAGCTGCCTACCGTGGAAACCCTGGGGGCGATGACGGTTATCTGCTCGGATAAAACCGGCACCCTGACCATGAATGAAATGACGGTAAAAGCGGTGATTACCGCGGATACCACCTACCGCGTGGAGGGCGACAGCTACGAGCCGGTAGGCACTATTCACCCTGTTGACGATCCGACGCCAGTCAGCGTGACCCAGGGATCTGTGCTGGAGCGCTATCTGCGCACCGTCGATCTCTGTAATGACAGCCAGCTGATCAAAGATGAGCAGGGGTTATGGAAAATCACCGGCGGCCCCACCGAAGGCGCGCTGAAGGTGCTGGCGGCCAAAATCCCGCTGCCAGCAGTTGATGCCGAGTTGCGCAGTAAAATCCCCTTTGATTCGCAGTACAAATACATGTCCACCCTGTATCGTCTGGGCGACGAAGAGGTGATGTTAATTACCGGTGCGCCGGACGTCCTTTTCCGTCTTTGTCAGCACCAGCAGACCCACAGCGGGCTCGAGCCGTTCAACCTGCACTACTGGGAAGAGAAGATTGAAGAGTATGCGCGCGAAGGATTGCGCATGGTGGCTGCGGCCTGGAAGCCAGCCGCCAGCGGCCAGCACGAGCTGACCCATGCCGATCTGCAAGAGGGCGTTATTCTGCTCGGCATCGCGGGCATGATGGATCCCCCGCGCCCGGAAGCCATTACGGCCATTGCCGACTGCCTACAGGCGGGCATTCGCGTGAAAATGATCACCGGGGATCATCCGCAAACGGCGATGAGCATCGGGCAGATGCTGGGTATTGGCAACGCGGCGAGCGCCATCACCGGACGCGAGCTGGAGGCGATGGACGACCATCAGCTGAGCGACGCGGCGCAAAAATACGATATCTTTGCCCGAACCAGCCCGGAAGATAAATTCCGCCTGGTGCAGGCGCTGCAAAGTAAGCAGGAAGTGGTCGGGATGACCGGGGACGGGGTGAACGATGCGCCGGCGCTGAAGCGGGCTGATGTCGGCATCGCGATGGGGATCAAAGGTACTGAAGTCACCAAAGAAGCCGCCGACATGGTGTTAACGGACGATAACTTTGCCACCATTGCCCGGGCGGTACATGAAGGGCGTCGGGTCTACGACAACCTGAAAAAGACCATTCTGTTCGTGATCCCCAGCAACATCGCCCAGGCTCTGCTGATCATTATCGCCCTGCTGGCGGGGAACCTGATCCCGCTAACACCGGTACTGATCCTGTGGATGAACATGGCAACCTCGGCAACGCTGTCGTTTGGCCTGGCGTTTGAAGCGGGTGAGAAGGACATCATGAACCGGCCGCCGCGTAAGTCTAACCTGCACGTGATGGACGGTTACGCCATCTGGCGCGTGGTGTTTGTCGGCCTGATGATCGCTATCAGCGCCTTTGTGCTGGAGGCCTGGCTACAACCGCGCGGCTACTCGCCGGAGTTCATCCGCACCGTGTTGCTGCAAATGCTGGTGACTGCCCAGTGGTTTTACATGCTCAACTGCCGCGTCACCGACGGCTTCTCCCTGAGTAAAGGTCTGCTGGCTAACAAGGGGATATGGATTGTGAGCGGCGTGCTGCTGGCGCTTCAGCTTCTGATCGTCTATGCGCCGTTCATGCAAATGCTGTTCGGTACCGAGGCGCTGCCGTTCCGCTACTGGATCATTACTTTCCTGGTCGGGTTTGCGATGTTCATGATCGTTGAAGCGGAAAAAGTCCTTACCCGGAGATGGCGCACGACGAAAAAGTGATTGCATGAGTATGATAA
Organism: Enterobacter cloacae complex sp. P24RS; assembly: GCF_014982165.1. Taxonomy (NCBI): domain Bacteria; kingdom Pseudomonadati; phylum Pseudomonadota; class Gammaproteobacteria; order Enterobacterales; family Enterobacteriaceae; genus Enterobacter; species Enterobacter cloacae complex sp. P24RS. Next base: position 40,938 of record NZ_JADCKU010000018.1, on the reverse strand, counting down.
GCCTGCCCACCGGCAGGCTTTCTCTTTTGGATGAGTACAGAACACTATGATTCGATTTGCCGCGTTCGTTTTTACGCTTTGTATGCTGGTTCCCGCTGCATCTGCTGTCACCTACCCGCTGCCTCCCGAGGGGAGCCGCCTGGTGGGAGCGCCGATAACCGTCACCGTACCTGAAGGCAATACCCTGCCGCTCGAAGCGTTTGCAGCGCAGCACGGGCAGGGGTTGAGCAATATGCTGGAAGCTAACCCGGGGGTAGATCCGTTTTTACCGCGTGCCGGTACACAGCTGGTGGTGCCGCAGCAGTTAATTTTGCCGCCAACGGTGCGCGAGGGGATTGTGGTGAACGTCGCGGAAATGCGTCTTTACTATTATCCACCCGGCAGCAATACGGTTGAGGTCTTGCCTATTGGCATTGGTCAGGCCGGGCGCGAGACGCCGCGTAACTGGGTAACCGCCGTTGAGCGCAAGCAGGAAGGCCCAACCTGGTCACCGACGCCCAACACGCGGCGCGCTTACGCGAAAGAGGGGAAAACGTTGCCCGCGTTCGTCCCCGCCGGGCCGGATAACCCGATGGGGCTGTATGCTCTCTATATCGGCAGGTTGTACGCTATTCACGGTACCAACTCGAATTTCGGCATCGGCCTGCGCGTCAGCCAGGGCTGCATTCGCCTGCGTAATAACGATATCAAATACCTGTTTGATAACGTTTCGGTGGGGACGCGGGTACAGCTTATCGATCAGCCCGTAAAAGTGACCACCGAGCCGGACGGCAGCCGCTGGGCGGAAATTCATGAGCCATTATCACGTAATCGCGCAGAATTTGAATCGACCAACAAGGTGCCGCTGCCCATTACGGCTGCATTGCGGTCGCAGCTCGTGAGCGAGGGCGCGGCCGCTGAGCTGGATCGGCGGTCGGGGATGCCGGTGAGGCTTGCTATGCCCGGTGGCGCTGCGCTTACCGGGCAAACAGGACCGTAGGTCGGGTAAGGCGCAGCCGCCACCCGACAAACTTACCGAACGCAGAAAAGCAAAAAGCCTGCTTTAAAAGCAGGCTTTTCAAATTTGGCTCCTCTGACTGGACTCGAACCAGTGACATACGGATTAACAGTCCGCCGTTCTACCGACTGAACTACAGAGGAATCGTGTGAACGGGGCGCATATTATCGACCTGCGTACGCCTTGTCAAAGGATGGATCGCCGACTTTTAACTGTTTGCTGACAAAACCAGCAAAGTGACGTTTTTGCCAACGGAATGCACCATTTTTGTGCAGATATACCCCGAATGGGGCAGATCGGAAACCACTGTCCCGGACTCAAAACTGGCATTAGCGATTGGCTTTCCTTATTTTCAGCCGCTTAGCGCAGATATTCTCCCGCCGCCAAAAACTGGCATCCATATTGCAAAACCTGTTTAACAACACAGCCGTTACCGGCACGCTATTTTCGAACAGGGGGCAACATGAACTTAAGACGACTGAAATACTTCGTAAAAATCGTCGATATCGGCAGCCTGACCCAGGCGGCTGAAGTGCTGCATATCGCGCAGCCTGCGCTGAGCCAGCAGGTCGCGACTCTGGAAGGCGAAATGGACCAGCAACTGTTGATCCGCACCAAGCGCGGCGTAACGCCTACCGAAGCGGGAAAAATTTTATACACCCATGCCCGCACGATCCTGCGTCAGTGCGAACAGGCGCAGCTGGCCGTTCATAATGTGGGTCAGACCCTGAGCGGGCATGTCTCCATCGGCCTGGCGCCGGGGACGGCCGCATCGTCTGTCACCATGCCGCTGCTTCAGGCGGTGCGCGCTGAGCTACCGGAAGTGCTGGTTTATCTGCATGAGAACAGCGGTTCCGTGCTCAATGACAAACTGCTCAACGGTCAGCTGGACATGGCCGTGCTGTACGACCGCTCACCGGTTGCCGGGATCACCAGCCAGCCGCTGCTGAAGGAAGATCTTTATCTGGTCGGGACCCGTGATTGCCCGGGACAGAGCATTGATTTAACCGCCGTGGCGGAGATGAATCTGTTCCTGCCGCGCGACTACAGCGCCGTGCGCGTGCGCGTCGACGAAGCGTTCTCGCTGCGTCGTCTGACGGCCAAAATTATCGGAGAGATTGACTCCATCTCCACGCTGACTGCCGCCATTGCCAGCGGTATGGGGGTGACGGTACTGCCCGAGTCTGCCGCACGTTCACTGTGCAGCGCGGCGAACGGCTGGATGGCCCGCATCACTACGCCATCCATGAGCTTACCGCTCTCTTTGAATATGTCCGCGCGCGGTTCACTGACACCGCAGGCGCAGGCGGTGAAAGAGATCCTGATGTCTCTGGTCAGCAAGCCGTCGCTGGAAAACCGCGAGCTGCAACTGGTCAGCTGATATTCCAAATAAGCATAAGATGCTGGTTTTTATTATTTGTTCTACAGCCCGGCTGACTCTAACAATAGCCTTATGTCAGATGCGCCGGAGTGAATCGTGAATTTCCAGCAACTTAAAATTATTCGTGAGGCGGCCAGGCGGGATTACAACCTGACCGAAGTCGCCAACATGCTCTACACCTCCCAGTCGGGCGTCAGCCGGCATATCCGCGAGCTGGAGGAGGAGTTAGGCATTGAGATTTTTATCCGTCGTGGCAAGCGCCTGCTGGGCATGACGGAACCAGGCAAGGCATTGCTGACCATCGCTGAGCGCATTCTCAACGAGGCCAGCAACGTTCGCCGGCTGGCGGATCTCTTTACCAACGACGCTTCGGGGGTGCTGACCATCGCCACCACCCATACGCAGGCGCGCTACAGCCTTCCGACGGTGATCAAAGCCTTTCGTGAAATCTTTCCTGACGTACGGCTCGAGCTTATCCAGGGCACGCCGCAGGAAATCGAAGTGCTGCTGCATAACGGTGGGGCAGATATCGGTATCGCCAGCGAGCGGCTGAGCAACGACCCGCTGCTGGTGGCATTCCCGTGGTTCCGCTGGCATCACAGCCTGCTGTTACCCGCCGATCACCCCCTGAACCAGGTTTCACCACTGACGCTGGAAGAGATCGCCAAATGGCCGCTGATTACCTACCGGCAGGGCATTACCGGACGCTCGCGCATTGATGAAGCATTCAAGCGTAAAGGGCTCACGCCGGACGTGGTACTGAGCGCACAGGATTCAGACGTGATCAAAACCTACGTTGAGCTAGGGCTGGGGATTGGCCTGGTGGCCGAGCAGTCTGGCGCAGAGCGTGAAGCCGATAATCTGGTGCGTCTGGATACGCGTCACCTGTTCGACGCGAATACCGTCTGGCTGGGTCTGAAACGCGGGCAACTTCAGCGCAACTACGTGTGGCGATTTATCGAGCTCTGCAATGCGGGGCTCTCCGTGGATGAGATCAAACGTCAGGTGATGGAGCCGGAAGAAGTGGCGATTGATTATCAGATTTAGTCGCTAATCAGCAGGCCGGGTAAGGCGCAGCCGCCACCCGGCAAATTTACCGAACCCACAAAAGCAAAAAGCCTGCTATAAAAGCAGGCTTTTCAAATTTGGCTCCTCTGACTGGGATCGCCTAAGCCAATAACTGGCTAATAAATAAGCTAAACCTTGTTGCTCTTCCTGTCAAGACCACCATAATGACCACCAATTACGAATGAGTGTGCACCAAAGCGTAGATGCGATGCTTATTACTACAATAAAGTAGAACAGGCAGAGGCGGCGTTATGATTGGATGGTACCCCTGCGTATGAGACTAGGATGCTAGCACTTTATCCGCCTACTGAGTGGCGGGATGCTTGCTTGTTAAGCATAGGAAAAACTCTGAATTTACTGTCTTGAAAAATCAATCTACACAGGAAGTGCCCCACAGACATCTCAGGGCAGTGTTGATGCCGTCCGCTCTTACACAAATCGTTCAGAGTTGGAGTATGCATTTCATGTCGGATATCCTGTGTGAATGGCGATGTTTTTTGGCACTGAATTTAGTGAATATTTTAGCGGGCGTGTTGGTAGCGCTACGGATTTTGGATAACCTCTTTTCGGAAGATTTTTAGACATTTACACTTTTTAAGTCTTCTAATGATAATTTTTTGTCTGTTTTCTGTCTTTTTGATAGAATGTAATCCTTATTATTTGGTGATTTACTGAGACTTATTGCCGATAGGACATTATGAATACTGTTACTAATTGAGCTACTTTTACTAAAAGAAACATATAGTTATGTTATGGTGCAACCAAATGGGCTGGTATGTTGCCACCTTAAAAAAGGAAAATGTTCTGAAAAAAGAGTAAACTGCCAGTCACAAAGCACCTCATTAGAGACTGAATCGAGAACCCAGCCACATGCTACAAAACAACCCTGACCTTCAAAGCGCGATCAAACGCCTCTGGGATAAATTCTGGAGTAGCGGCATTAGCAATCCGCTCACAGCCATTGAACAGATTACCTACCTGTTGTTTATGAAACGGCTAGATGAACTCGATCATAAAAGGCAAGACGAAGGTGAAACGAGTGGTGAGAAATACATTTCTAAGTTTGCTGGTACTTGGATTCCACCAGAGGAAAGAAACCGCCCTGTTACGGAACAACACCCTATAGATAAACGCACGCTTCGCTGGAGCGAGTTCAAGAAATTGCAGCCCGAAGAGATGCTGCAACATGTGCGAGACAAAGTTTTTCCTTTTCTGAAAGATCTGAATGGTGCTGAATCTAACTTCACTCATCACATGAAAAACGCAGTATTCATTATCCCAAAGTCAGCATTGTTGGTGGAGGCTGTGAAGGCCATTGACGAAATCTTCGAGATGATGAAAAGGGATTCTCAAGAAAAAGGTCAAGCTTTCCAAGACATTCAAGGTGATGTATATGAATTCCTGCTGTCGGAAATCGCCACCGCAGGCAAGAACGGCCAATTTCGCACACCACGCCACATTATTAAATTGATGGCAGATCTAGTCCAGCCGCAACTGGGACAACGTATTGCCGACCCTGCCTGCGGTACGGGGGGGTTTCTGTTAGGTGCCTACCAGTACATCCTTACTCAGTTGTCTTTATCTCAAAACTCAAAAAGAGATAATTCAAAAGGATCTACTCATGATGAAGATGGGTTCTTTCGCACTTCTGTGACTGCCGCTCTGACCAAAAAGGCCCGGATTCTTTTGCAAGAGAGTCTGTATGGTTATGACATTGACGCTACTATGGTGCGTTTAGGCCTAATGAACTTAATGATGCATGGAATTGATGAGCCGCATATTGATTATCAGGACACACTAAGCAAGAGCTATAGTGAAGAAACCAAATATGACATAGTGCTAGCAAACCCGCCTTTTACTGGCAGTATAGACAGGGGGGATATTAATGAGAATTTGAAACTCTCAACCACTAAAACCGAGCTTTTGTTTGTTGAGAATATCTATCGTTTGCTGAAAAAGGGCGGTACCGCCTGTGTAATTGTGCCTCAAGGAGTATTGTTTGGCTCGGGCAAGGCATTCAAAGAACTACGGCAAACTTTAGTTGAGCGCTGCGACCTCAAGGCTGTTATTACTCTGCCCAGTGGAGTGTTTAAACCCTACGCTGGAGTAAGTACTGCCATTTTATTGTTCGTCAAAGTTTTCGGGCCGGGGGATAAAATTTCCAAACCTGCTACCGATTATGTCTGGTTTTATGAGATGTCTTCCGATGGTTACTCATTGGATGACAAACGAAATAAGCTTGAAGGCTATGGCGATCTGCAAGACATCATTCAAAAATACCATTCCCGTGATGAGGCGTCTGACACAGATCGTACAGCTAAATGTTTTATGGTGCCAAGAATAGATATTGAAGCGGAGAATTACGACCTTTCGCTGTCTCGCTATAAGGAAGAAATATTTGAAGAAGTGCAGTACGAACAGCCAGAAGTTATTCTGGAACGACTAATTCAAGCAGAAGTGGGGAATGTGGATAAGAAAGTGCTTAGTAAAGTACAAAGTGGCATATTGTACGAGCTACTGGAGTTAAAGGGGATGATAGTATGAATAGAATGACAATTCCCCTTGGTGACATATTAACTCAATCCGGTCATCACCGTGCAGGCAATCGAGAGCTTCCGGTCCTATCAATAACCATGAAAAATGGTTTGGTTGACCAATCAGACAAATTCAAGAAGCGGATTGCCAGTTCAGACACGTCTAAATATCGTATTGTATACAAGAACGAACTTGTTGTTGGGTTTCCTATTGACGAGGGAGTTCTTGGATTCCAGACAAAATATCCGGCAGGAATCGTTAGCCCAGCTTATGGTATCTGGAAACTCAAGGATGAATCGGTATGCCATATCCCTTACCTTGAGCGTTATCTGCGCTCATCCGAGGCAAGGCGACTCTATGCATCTCGTATGCAAGGGGTTGTTGCACGTAGACGTAGCTTGACGAAGTCTGATTTTCTTAGTTTGGAAGTACCTTTTCCTCCCATCAATGATCAGGCTCGTATAGCTAATTTATTGGACAAGGTAGAAGGGCTAATTGAACAACGTAAACAACTTTTGCAATACCTAGATGACCTACTAAAGAGTGTATTCGTCGAGATGTTTAGTGATCCGGTAAAAAATGCAAAAGGATGGGAACTAACAACAATAGGTGAGTTAGCTGTCGATGTAAGATACGGGACAAGTGTATCAGCGCAAGGTGGAAAATATAAATACATACGGATGAATAACATTACTCCGGATGGTTATTGGGATTTTGAGAATCTTAAATATATTGATGTAGATAATAAGGATCTGGATAAATATTCTCTTCAGAAAGGAGATCTCGTTTTCAACCGAACCAATTCAAAAGAATTGGTTGGTAAAACGGCGGTTTACGATCGAGATGAAACTGTTATTATTGCTGGCTATCTCATTCGTGTTAGGTTCGATCAACAAACTAACCCTTGGTTCGTATGGGGGCACCTGAACTCAAAGTTTGGAAAAGCAAAATTATTTAATCTTTGTCGTAATATTATTGGTATGGCTAACATTAATGCCCAAGAGTTAAGGGCTATCCCTATCCTTAAGCCTCCACTGAAGTTACAAAATAAATTCGCTACTATTGTAGAGAAAGCGCATGCTATTAAATTTCGCTATCAGCAAAGTCTTGCTGATCTTGAGTCCCTGTATGATGTTGTTAGCCAAAAGGCTTTCAAGGGGGAATTAGAAGTTTCACGTGTGCCTATTCCGACACAGATATTTTTCCCGGTATCAGGTGGAGAACAAGCCGCTGAACACGGGGATGCCGAACAACATATAGCAGCGGGTAATTATCTACCCGTAACTAATAGCTTACCATCCGCGTTGGATAATGCAGAGGCTCGCAAGTCTCTGATCGAGGAATGGCTAGAGGCCTATACAGCGCAATTGGGCAACTCATCGTTTTCAGTACATGAGTTCATGATGACGGCGCAGGCACGGCTGGCGGAATTATATCCGGACGTTGATTCTAAGTTTGGTGAAAGTGACTATGAGCATATCAAAGCTTGGGTGTTCAAAGCTCTGGCTATTGGTGCACTGAAGCAGGTATTCAATGACGCTGACAATTGCATTGAACTTAAGGCGGTTTTGGTATGAAGCTATTACGCCTAAAAATCTCTGATCCGTCCGGCTTCCGTAGTCTGCCCTGTGGTTTTGAACACTATTTTAGAACCGAATGGGATTTACAGGAAGAATTGGATCAACATGAAGGCTTTGCGCCTTTTGTGTGTGCTGGTCCCAACGGCAGTGGTAAATCCAATCTGCTTGAAGCATTAGCAGCTATTTTCTTTCAGTTGGAAATTTTGCGGGTCCGTCGAAGCTTTTTGCCTGAGGTATTGCAAAGTACCGATCATGATTTATCACCAATCTCATTTGAGCTGGATTATCTAATTCGAGTACCAGAAGAGTTTCGAATCTCTGGCGGACAAGAATGGGCAAAAGTCTCCGTGTGGAAAAATAACGGGGAGTCTGTTCGTTTCCATTGGGTCAATCAGAGTGACTTTGACACAAATGCTGATGAAGTTTTCAAGGGAAGCCATGCCGATATTCTATTGCCTCAGTATGTGTTGGGCTACTCGTCTGGCGAGAATGAAATTCTCAGTCTACCGTTTTTCAAAATGCGCTTTGTACAGTTCGATGAGTACTGGAATGCCTTGACTCGACAACTGAGCTACTCTGGCCATCCAGAGTCGAGGTTGGCCTATCTTGACAGTGGTTTCAGCCAAGCTATTTTACTTTGTAATCTACTTTTTCAAAACGAAACCGCGCTTCAACCTTTCCGTGAGGATGTTGGTATAGAGGCGTTGCGGGAGTTTCGTATTATTATCCGTCGCAGTATTCCTCTTGCGCCGGAGCAGTTGACCTCGTTTGCCAGCGAGGATAAAAACCAGCACCAATCACTTGATGACATTTTGAATAGTAACCCCGCTCTGCATGTAGATATGGATGAAGAAAGTGGTCAAAGTTACCACTTAAACCTGATGCAGCTGCTGGAAGGGGATGACAAATCCTCCTTGGTAGTCAGCGCGCTTAAACGCTGCGCTAGCTTGTATTACGAGGACGAGTCTAACGACACTCTAATTCTGGACTACTGGGTTAATGATGCTACTCGACAGGCTTTTCGCGAGAATTTTAATGGTTCGGCACTGGCTCTATTCCAGGCGTTCCAAGTATTGCTGACACTCAATTTGTATAAGGTGAGTGATAATCTCAAAACTGATCTGTATCGCTCAACAAGTCACTATGTCAGTGAAACGGTACCAACGTTGGCGTCCGACGAACGAATTATGCGCTTCAAGTTTGTGCGTTTTACTAAACAAGGAGTAGAAGAGCCAATGATGCTCAAGGAACTCTCGGACGGTGAACACCAATTGCTTCATAGCCTAGGTCTATGTTTACTGTTTAGAGAAACCAACAGCCTGTTTCTGTTAGACGAACCGGAGACTCATTTCAACCCACATTGGCGTGCCAGTTTTATCACCCGGATGCGCCAATGTTTATGTAACACTGAGAATGTGGAGCAGGAAATGTTGATCACTACTCATACACCTTTCCTTATCTCAGATAGTAAACCTGAAAAAGTACTGGTGTTTTCTAAGGATAAATATAGCGGTGCGGTCACAATAAGCATACCTAAATACAACACACTTGGTGCATCAATCAATAAAATTACTATGAATACCTTCGGCAAACGTGAAACTATCGGTGGCCATGCGCAAGCAGTACTGGATGATTTACGCAGACGTTTTAACGAAGGCATTGAAGACAAGGAAACTCTGATCACAGAAATTGATGAACAATTGGGTGACTCGGTGGAAAAAGTATTACTCCTCAAGGCTATTTTTGATAGCGACAATCCAACGAATGACGAGGTTTAGCACTGATGCTGTTTTCATATATCTATGTGCCACACAAAATGGAAAAGATGCAGGCATTCATTGATTTTATTTTTTATGAGGTATGGTGCAAAGCGCGGGTAGGAGGGCCTTTTTGTCTTAAACTGTTTGAAGCTAACGCAGAATTGTATGAAGTGATGGAGGATTTTTCTTCCTCGGATACACAAGGTGCTGTTTTCTTTTATAACCATGTAGAGAAAATTTATGGCTTGTTTTCGTCACTGACTGAGGTACAAATCGATCAGTTTAAACAGTGGTATCAAGGGAATAATGATCTGGAAAAAATATGTGCTAATGACCCTTCAATACAAGTTGTCCGTTATTCCGATATTGCCATTCACCACAAAGATATAGCAGAACAACTTGCTGTTTTCTTTAAGGGCTTATACTCACAGTCACTGCTTGATCTCGCTGTACTGCGTGCCAAGATCGGTGATATACATGATCACTATCAATCCTTTGCAACAGTGAACAAGGCGGGTAAATGTCCTTTTTGTGGTATTGGAGATATAAAGGGTGGAAACCATAGCAAGCGCGAGGCCTATGACCACTATTTGCCCAAAGCTTTATACCCATTTAATTCAATAAATTTCCATAATCTTGCTCCGGCCTGTCATGAATGCAATAGCACATATAAGTTATCCAAAGATCCTATTCAGAGTGGCGCTCTTCGTCGTAAGGCCTTCAATCCATTTTCCTCAGTGGGTCATGTAATTCAATTACAGATTACTCTACAACATGCAAATATCGATGCGCTTGAGCCTGCTGATATTATTATACAGTTCGGTCCCGATACGCTGGAGGAGGAACTAGAAACATGGAAAGACTTGTACGGTATAGAAGAACGTTATAAAGCCAAAGTTTGTGCAGAAAATGACGGTAAATACTGGCTTACTCAGGTGCTAGATGAGTGGAAGGAGGAGGGGTTGAGACCTACCGAATTCATGAGAACATTAGCACGTCAAGCGAAAAAGAAGCCTTATGCTGAGTGCAATTTCCTTAAAGAACCTTTTCTTAAAGCTTGCCATCGAATAGGTGTTTTTTGAGGCTCAATACATATCGAGCTATCAATTTTTTATAACTTACTGTTATAAAAAACATCAAACGGAGGCTTTGATCTGCTCACGATCGATTAAGATACACCGACGTTAGTAACGTCTTCATTAGTCACATGAGGACATCATAATGAAGAAGCGTTTTTCCGACGAACAGATCATCAGTATCCTCCGCGAAGCTGAATCTGGAGTTTTTGCCCGGGAGCTTTGCCGCAAGCACGCTATTCTGATGCTGCGTACTACACTTGGCGCAAGAAGTTTGATGGCATGGAAATGCCTGAGGTGAAACGTCTTAAGTCATTTGAAGAAGAGAACGCCCGCCTCAAGGAGTTGCTTGCAGAAGTCATGCTGGATAAAGAAGCGTTGCAGGTGGCTCTGAGCCGAAAGTTCTGACGACAGACCAGAAGCGGGAAGCTGTGGAAGTCATGTGTGAGGCAACGGGTCTGTCGCAACGTCATGCCAGTAGGCTGGCAGGTCTGTCCCTGTCCCCATAATACTGGGGGAATGTCAGTTTGCATGGGCGCATACTGATAGATGGGAACTGAGAATAAGACAGATCGCCACTACGGCATATGATGCCCGCGGTTACGGCGCTGTGGCCTGCTTCAATAAATCGCTCACTATGGGTGGTAGTGAATAAACTGTACGCGGCGCTCAATAAGGGGACGGCAGGGACTCGGTAGTGATTGATGCCGGAACGAGACATTTTAAGAACTAACCGCCCCCGGTTAGCAGGATCGCCTCGCCCGGCAGGAAAGCGTGCTAGCATCAACAAGAACCTCCTGTTAATGCCATTCCCCGACTCATTACCACCAATCTAATTTCACCACTGCGGAGTAAGGGGCGCTACGTCCGGCTATGCAGGGGCAGTTTTTTCTCCTGTGTGCTTTCCGTTCCCGCATTCGCTTCCGGTTAATCGTTTCCCAACACAACCCGTCTCGCAAGGGTGAAGTGCACGCATGCTGCGCCCTTGCAGGACAGAACGATGCCGGGAAAGCGAACCGTCAGGCGATACGAAGACGAAAATCACACACTGACGGAGAAAAAACCATGACGATTTCCCTGCATACCACCCGGACTAGCGCCCCTAACTTAAGTCAAAAGGCTTGCCTGCATCCTCACAGGCTTTGCGGTAAAGGTGTGGAGCCCATTCATCATCCTTGGGGTCCATAACAAAGACACCTTCACCGGCCAGAATGCTCTGGTAGAGCAATATCCCGGCTGCGACCCCTTTACCGGCTCCGGTGGTGCCAATAATGTCCGCGTGTTGTTTCTGCCAGTCCTTTAACGGGAGATACATCGATTCATTCTCCCTGTCCATGCCAGTAAAGATTCCTTTATTCAGGTCGATATAATCCAGCGGGTTATAATGCAGAGTTTCCGGTAGCAGGGATTTCACGGTGCGGACATCAGTACTTAATTCCCGTTCAAGGGTGGTCTTTTTAACAAGGCGTTTCTTAATTCTATCCAGTTCCGGCGTGAATACCCGACGAAGCATAATATGAAAAATAATCCCGGTTACAGTGAATACAATCCGTACTGACCAGGCCAGTACTGTATTATCACTGGTGAGTTTTATTTTATACAGCCACTGAAAGGATCCGATAACTATCGGGGCCAGTGTGCCATAGAGAAAACACAGCAGGGAAAAAGCAATAATCAGCTTTTTCCTGAGCGGCGCTTTCTGCCGTTCATCGCTTTTCATCGACGCAAAAAACGGCATCGTCAGCCCCGCTAATAACGCCAGTATCAGTTGTTGCTGTTGTACAAAAGCGAGCAGCGCCAGCATCTTACGGATACCTTCGCGCTGCTGGCGGGCGTCAGACAGGGAGACGGCAGGATAGGCACCCAGTGCAATACGGGATTCTTTGCCGTTAATACGGTATTTAAGATACCAGTGACGGGAGCCGCCCGGTTTGACCAGCAGATACAGGCCGTGGGAATCGGAGACTTTAAAGGGTTTATCAGAAGGTTTGAGAGTACGGATTTTTGCGTCACTAAGGGACATATGGGGGTCACTCCATTATCGAACTAACCTGACCCCAGATTTGACCACCAATTTTTCCCGATGCGGAGGGTAAAATCAAAATGCACCTGGAAGAGTTTTCACGCTAACATCTTGAATCAAAATAACATAAGGATTCGCAAGGATGCATGAAAGCAGGAAATTTGGCTCCTCTGACTGGACTCGAACCAGTGACATACGGATTAACAGTCCGCCGTTCTACCGACTGAACTACAGAGGAATCGTGTGAACGAGGCGAATATTATCGACCTGCGTGCGCCTTGTCAAAGGGGAAAACGACGTTTTTGTTCGTTTGCCGAGAATTTCAGCAAACCGATGATTTAATAGCAAATTTGCTTTCAAATTGCACAGCGAATTGCGCCGCCCGCAGGCAGGCGGCGCGAAGGATCAGAACAGAACGGAGTAGTTCAGACCAAACGTACGTCCACGGCCTTTGTAAGTATACAGACCCGGTGCGCCGTAGGTTGGGCTATACAGCCCCGGTGCGCGCTGGCCCCAGGCGGTGGTGTAGTCTTTGTCCAGCAGGTTTTCCACGCTGAAGCTGACTTTCCCCACCGGCAGGGCGTAGCTGCCGAGGAAATCAATGGTGTTATAGCCATCGATCTTCTTACCGTCGGCATCCGACACGTCGAAGGTTTGAGTGCTCTGCACGCGCAGGGCCCAGTCGCCCGGCGCCCAGTTGACCCATGCGCTGGCTTTCGACGGGCTGGCGCTGTCGACCGTCAGCTTCTCCCATTTCCCGTTTTCACGCGTTTCGGACTTGATGGCGTTAAAGTTCGCCCCGGTGCTCCAGTCGCTGTCGGTGAAGAAATAGTCCACCTGGCCTTCAACCCCGTAGATACGACGTTTGTCGTCTTCCAGGTTGATGGTCATGTCGCTCTTGTTGATGGTGATGGTTTTATCCGAGAGCGAGTAGTAGGCCGCCACCTGCGTACGCAGGTTATCGCCGGTGAAGCGCCAGCCCAGCTCGTAAGCGTTGACCTTAATCCCGTCCAGCGTCGAGTCGTTCACGTTCACGCTGTTTTGCAGACGATAGTGACCATCCACCAGCTGATAGGTGCCGGAACCGTAGTACTTCGCCAGATCCGGGATCTCGAAGCCCTGAGAGAAGTTAAACCACAGCTGCTGCTGTTCGGTCAGACGTCCAAGGATCCCGGCGTTAAACAGGAAGTTGTTGTAATCGGTTTTCCCGCCCGGCACCGCGTCTGCGGAGGTCGCTTTGCCCGTGGTAATAGCCTGCTGCTGGGCGTAACCGACAAAATCATCCACCTTATTTTCGGTGTACTGGTAGCGCACGCCGCCGCTCAGGGTGATGGCGTCAATGTCATAGCTGGCTTGCAGGAACGGCGCGAGGTTAGTAATGCTGTAACCCGGATAACGGCCCACGTTGTAGGCGTTGTCCAGCTCCATGCCGCCGCTCGCCGCCGCTTTGCTTAAGTCGAAGAACTGCTGGTTGGCGTCGAACGTTTCATGGTCGGCATCCACGCCCCAGGTAAGGGTCAGATCGTCCATCGGCTTGCTGTTCAGCGTCAGCTTGCCGCCATAAAAATCGGTTTTCTGCTGGGATGCGCCAATGCTGGTTACCGCGCCTTTGCTCAGCGTCGGGAACGGGTAGTAGGTCAGGCTCTCATCACGGTAGTAAATCTGCGCAACCAGATCCTGGCCCCAGAAGTCGGTGTTCGAGTATTGCAGGTTAATCAGGTGACGCTCTGTGCCCGGGATACGGTCAGAGTTCAGGTTGTCTTTGTTATAGGCTTTGGCATCGCCCGTGACCGCAGCAAAATTCTCCCCGAGGAACAGGCCATGTTTCCCGTCGGATTCGCTCTTGTAGTACTGCGTGGTTAACTGGAGCTGCTGATGATCGTCGATGTTGATGGTGCCTGTTCCCATCACGTCGATACGGTCAGAATACTGCAAGCCGGTCTGGGTGTTATCGATAATCACTTCGTCGCCGTTGCCGTCATACCAGCCGCCGTAGCGCTGATACGAGACCGACAGACGGCCAGACGCGTTATCGTTACCGCCGCTCACGGCAGCGGAGACGTTCTCATCATGGTCGTTATGGCTGTTAAATCCGCTTTTTGCCCCGGTCTGGAACTCGACTTCGGTTTCCGGCTGGCCTTTTTTGGTGACGATGTTCACCAGCCCGCCGGTACTGCCGCCGCCGTAGAGCGAGGTGGCACCGGAGATCACTTCGATGCGGTCAATGTTGAACGGATCGATAGAGTCGAGCTGGCGGCTGTCGCTGCGGGATGAGTTCAGGCGCACGCCGTCCACCATCACCATCATGGAGCGACCGCGCAGGTTCATGCCGTAGTTGGTACGCCCCTGGCTGCTGACGTCCATGCCGGGGATCAGCTGGGCCAGCACGTCTTTAATCTCTTTCCCGCCCTGTACCTGCTGCTCAATTTCCGCCCGCTCAATAACCCAGGTGGTCTGCGCCATCTCTGCCACGCTGCGGTGGGCACGGCTGGCGGAGACCACAATATCTTCTTCCTTTTGTTCTTCCGCCCACGCAGAGGTAGAAAGCATGGCAAGCAGGCACGGATTTAAAACCCAAAGATGAGAACGTTTCATTGTTATGTTGATCCTGAATGTGTGTGTCAGTACTCGGTGGTCTTCATTAATGATTTAAAAACCTGGCTGCTCTCCGGGCTGGTGGTGCTTCGCCAGTGGATAACGCCGGGGGTGGTTGCCAGTTCAAACGGCTCGTCATCGTGAGCGCGATTCAGAATTCGCGCCGCGCGCCAGGCCATCAGGCTGAGCTGGGGTTCGGCAATACCGAGACGGTGCATCCCGGCGTTGACGGCAAACAGGCGGTTGCGCTGCGGGCCGTCCCATTCAAGGGTGAAATCGTTGTTGATGCAGAAGGCGTCATCCTCATCCAGACGCAGTCGGGAAGAGAGCGGGGCCAGAAACGCGGGCTGCACGGCGCGGTAGCCGGTGGCGAAAATCACCACGTCGCTCTCCAGCTGTTCACGCCCGCCGTCGAGATGATGCTGTATGCTCAGGCGCTGCACGTTTTCCAGGCGCGTCAGCGCCGTCACCGAGCGGGACGGCAGCAGGTGCGCCCAGGGTTTTTCGCGCAACACTTCGAAACGGTGGTACATGGTGCGGTAAATGGCCAGTAACGACTCCGTGGTGATCCCGTCGGAGGTCATCTTCTGTTCCTGCAACATCTGACGACGCGCGTCGTCACCGAGCGTGGAGAAGCTGTCCACATACTCCGGCGTGAAATACTCGTTAGCAAACGCGGCCTCATCCAGCGCGTTGTAATTGTTGCGGCGCGATACCCAGTTGAGGCTCAGCGGCTGGCCCCATTCCCCGCGGAAGATATTCAAAAACAGATCCGCACCGCTCTGGCCGCCGCCGACAACGGTGACGCGTTTGCCCGCTAAATCCGGCGTGCGCAGCATCATCTCGCTGGCGTGGAAGCAGGTATCATCCTGCGCGGTGACGCACTCGGGCAGATTGATCTGCTTACCAATCCCCACGCAGACGTGGCGCGCAAGGAAGCGATCCCGCTGGGTCACCACCTCAAACAGGCCGTTTTGCTCATCAAAGCTGACCTGCTGCACCTGCTGGCTGAAGGCCAGATTCGTCAGGTTATCCGCCGCCCAGCACAGGTAGTCGGCAAACTCCTCGCGAGAGACGGTGCGCTGCTCGGTGGTCAGAAAACGGTAGAACTTCTTACGCTGAACGAGGTAGTTCAGGAAACTGTGGCGGTTGGTCGGCTCCACGGCGCTGACCAGATCCTTCAGGAAGCTGGTCTGCATGTGGCAGTCCGGCACCATCATCCCCGGGTGCCAGGAGAAGTGCGGCTTGCGTTCAAGAAACAGCGAGCTAAAACCGTCCAGCCCCTCTGCCAGCGCGGCGATGCTGAGGTTGAACGGACCGATACCGATGCCGATGAAATCATACGTTTTCATTGCGCTGACTCCTGGGAGACCAGAAAAAGAGGGTTATCAAGATCGCAGACGTAGTTCGGCAGCATACGGCTGCCGCCGTCGTGTTCAGAGAAGGTCAGTTTGACCGGGTTGAGGATCACGCGAATAATCTGCGGCTTAAACAGGTCGAACTTCGCGAAGCGCGCTGCAAGATCCGGATGGGCGGCCATATAGCGGTGCAGCACCTGCGCCAGGATCTGATAAAAACGCGTTTCGCTCACGCCGCATTGCAGGGTGAGGTGCGAAATAAAGCGCAGCACCGTAACAAAGTTGCCGGTTTGCAGGTCGTGGATGATGTAATCCGCACTGAGGCGCGCGGTGACGGCTTTTACCTGTTCCGGCAGGCTCAGCGCCTGCGGGAAATCTTCGTCCACCAGGCGCATATCGCCCTGAAAATCCTTCAGCAGGATGCGCTGTGGAACGTCGTCTTTCATCACCAGCGTGACGTTCTGGCCGTGGGCGATCAGCGCCACGCCGTAGCGGCAGAGCAGGTGATAGAAGGGGATCACCGTCGCCTCAAACAGCGTGTCCAGCCATGCGTCAGCGGTTAAGCCCGAGCGTTTGATCCACGCGTCAATCAGCGGGCGCCCCTGGTTGTCGGTTTCCATCAGCGCCGCCATCAGCACCGCCTGTTCGCCGTCCTGTAAATAGCAGGATGGGTTCTCGCGCCAGATCACGCCCAGCATCTCCTGATAGCGGTACGGCGCCTCAGGTAATGCGGCATAACCCGGATGCGACAGATAGCCGGCGGCGGGTTCGCCAAGTACCTGCGCCCCGGAGCGAATCAGCGTGGCATCGCTGGCGAACTGCTGCTGTAGCCAGCGCGAGGCCAGCGGACCGGCGGCAATGTACTTGCCCGGAATGCCGCGGTAGCAGGAGGTGTTGTAGATGGTCAGCGGCAGCTTGATGTCATACGGTGCGCGACGGCTGGCGTTAGTCAGCGTGCGCAGGGACTGCTGCGCCAGATACTCATCGCCAAACTCGCCCAGCTCGACCATTTCGCCGCGCGCGAGCTGTGCCAGGAAATGAATGGCAATTTTTTGCTGCCACTGCCACGGATGCAGCGGCACGGGCAGCCAGCGGTCGTCCAGTTCCAGCGCCTGCCAGCGGGCGTCGAACCGGGCGCGCTCGGCATCGTCCATGGCGCTGGCGAGCAGGGCGTTAATGTCGCAATCGGCGTCGCTGCTCCAGACCAGACGCTCGCGCTGCACGGCTACCCAGTGCAGGCGAAAGCGACCGCGATATTCCGGCGCGTACTGGCGTAGCGCATCCAGCCCCCAGCCGCGGCGTCCCTTGTTGAAGATAAACTTTGGGTGACCGCGCATCAGGCACTGTAATTCGTCAGGGTCGAGCTGGATCAGCGCATCGGCGTCCAGCGCTTCACGCGCCTGCACCAGCTGCATGTCGCCGCGCAGCGTGGCGTAGAGATCTTCCATGTGCTCCGCCGTTTGCGCGTCGCTCATCTCCAGCACGGTAGCGAGTTGCAGCAGCGCGCTTTCCGCTTCGACCGCCGCGCCGCTGGCGGTGGTCAGTGTGTCCGGGTCGATATGCAGCCAGCCCCAGATCCCACGCGTGGCGCGGAACTGCCATGACGCGTTGCCCATAGCGATGCGCCAGCCGTCCGCCGAAACCGGCTCGGCGCGCAGGGTGCGTTCGTATTCCAGTTCAGCGAGGATTTTCGCCACCATCTCGCGGTTCACTTTCTGCCAGAGCGCGTTCACAGTTCCACCTCATGAAAGAAGCGGTGACGTTCGCTCATGATCAGGCGAGAGCGCTTGTGCGGGAAGTCGAACTCCTTCACCGTGTCGAAACCAGCGGACGCCAGGTGGCGGAACAGACGCTGGTTGTCGAAGCGCGGCTCGGCGACAATACGCGCCGTGCGCGGTTCATCGAGATACAGATAGTGGCTCAGCCCGCGCAGCCAGCTGCGGATATACTGCGCCCCGCGCCAGTTCTCTTCCCCAACCAGCATGTGCAGCCCACGGTCAAAGGGCTGCCAGCGGTAGTGGCGGCCAATACGGTCTTCTGGCGCCCAGTAGAGTTCAAAATAGCCGAACGGCTCATCGTCAAAGCAGCCGATCACCGGATAGCAGTACGACGAGTCGAGCTGGCGACGCAGGTAATTTTCCTGTTCGGCCTGCGGACCGGCCATCTCCCAGAAGGCGTTCACGCGCGGGGTGTTCATCCAGCGGGTAAAACGCTCGCCGTCCAGCGCCACGTCCGCCACGCGGAAACTCAGGGTGCGCTTAATCTGCGGATCGTAACGGCGATAGACTTCACCCTGCGGGCGGTGAGGGCGCAGCGGGAAATAAAGCTGGCGGCTCTCGTCAAACTGCATGCCGCCGCTCGCCTGCGGACGTTCCCCTTTCAGCCACAGCGGCAACTGCCAGAAACGTTCACGCGCCAGATAATCCCCGCTTGCGAGGCTAAACAGCGCCTGCGCCTGGGGTTCATCCTGCCAGGCGGCCCACGGCAGGGTAATGCCCGTCAGGGCGGGCGCGGCCACAAATAGCTGGTCGAGCGCCTCCACCAGCCAGCCGTCCGGGATCCCGGCCAGACGTTCAAGGACCGCGCTGCCGTCAAGACCCAGGGTCAGCGGCAGGTTTTTTTCCGTAGACGTGCAGCGGAAGCCGTAGCCGGAATGGACGATATTCGCAATGGCCATCACGCCTTCTCCTTATAAAACGGGTTGCTAAAGTCGAAATAGATCACCGCCGGATCGGCGATGGTGTTTTCGTTGCGATCGTGCAGGTAGCAGAAGAAGTTGCCCTTACAGTTCCAGGTCGGGCTGTCGAGCACGTAATCGAGGCAGCGGGTCTGCTTCGCCGTCTTGCGCAGGTCGGCCAGCGCGTCCCGCACGCGGGACATCAGGCTCTCTTCGCTGTCGAAGCCGGCAGCGGCGAGGGCGGCGGTCACGGCAAGGGTGGAGTTCAGCAGCAGGTAGTACGGGAAGTAGCGCAGCAGCTGGCTGTCGCCAAAGCGGTTTTCCACGTCGGTTTCGCCCGCTTCTTTCAGCCACGCGTCGGCCCCTTCGGTCCATGCGCTGCCCTGGCAGTCACGGTAGATCAGCCCGACGGGAAAATCCTGCTGCATCTCAACGAGGATATTTTGCTGGTGCGCCAGCAGGACCAGGCCGTAATCCGCCTCGGCGCTGAAAAGCGGGAGGAGTACGCGGTCGCAGTAGGCGTCCAGCCAGCAGCGCGCGGCCTGGCCGAGCGGGAGATCCAGACGCGCGCTCAGACGGCGAACCGCCGCCGCCAGCAGGCTGTCGCCGCCGTCCGGTGCGGCCTGCGTCAGGCTTACCAGCACGTTGGTTTGCGTTTCAGGGGTAGGGAACAGCAGGTTGACGCGCAGGGCCATCAGGCTCTCTTCCTGAACGACGCCGTGCTCGTCGCACAGGCCCGCCCAGCCGTCTTCCTGCATCACACGCATGGTGGGGTAGCGCGCCTGGAGCCCCTGCCAGCGTTCCGTTTTCGCCAGTCGCGCCAGGCGCATTCCGCGCTTTACCTCTTTCACCGACAGCGTGCGCACGGAGTTGGTCAGGCGCACGCTCAGGGAGAATTTAATCATGTCGCTGTTGGTTTCGCTGTACAGCGAGCGGGAGGAGCTGGTGGGCAGCCACTGCGCGCCCGCTTCGCCCAGGTCCTGAAGGGCACCTTTTTCGACCAGACGCTGGCACCAGGGCTGTTCCAGCAGACAGTCAGCCTGCCACGGGTGCATCGGCAGCAGCCAGCGGGTATCGGTGAAGTGGCCAAGCAGCGCCGGGGCGCTCTGCGCCGCAAAGCGCAGCAGCCGCTCCCGCAAGGAGACATTCAGGCTATCGCCGGTAATCTGCTTACTCTCAACCGCGAACCAGCGCAGCGGGAAGCGGGAGGCAAAATCCGGCAGATAGCGGCGCGCCTCGGCGTCGTTAAACGGCTCGTGCGACTTAGGTGCTGGGTGAAACGCGTGGCCGACCAGCAGCGCCTGTTCCGCTTCGGCAAAGGTCAGCGGCTTATCGCGCAGGTTGGCCCAGTTGTGGCGTAAATCAATGGCCTGCCAGGTATGCGTATGGCTTTCCAGCACGCGCTGCCTGAAGCGCGCCAGCGTATCGGCATCCAGAGATCCGTTGACCGACGGTTTTTGCAGGATGAAATCAATCAGTTGATGAAATGTGACCGCGTCACCACCGTCGCTGTCGGCCTGAATCAGCGTGGCCGGGAAACAATACTGGTGATGCTGCGTGGGGGAGAAATAGCGTACCGGAACCCGAATGGCCTGGGTTGGGGAGAGCGGGATATGAATCTGCGATAACTCATCCGCACGGGTTGCGGGAAGATAATGCCAGTCCTTCGTTTCGCGCAGCAGCGCGTTCAAAAAACACTGGGCCGCAACATCTGTACCGGCGGAGCGGGGCAGAGCACGCATAGATGTACCTCATTCCATGACTGATAATAATTCTCGTTATGATATTCATTCTGTTTACAGTCGCAACTATTTTTGCAATATTTGTTTTCATAAACTTCATAATTTCCACACATTTATTGACATTATCTTCACAATTCTATGCGCGCCTCTATTAATAATCTGACTGATGATATTGCCCCGAAGGCCAACTGGCCCCTGGCGCTGGGCGCCGGTTTACTGGGCATCGGACAAAACGGTTTGCTGGTCATGCTGCCGCAGCTGGTATCAATGACCGGTTTTTCGCTCTCCGTCTGGGCCGGGCTGTTGATGTTCGGCTCGATGCTCTTTTTACCCGCATCGCCCTGGTGGGGACGCCAGAGCGAGCGGCGCGGCTGCAAGATCGTTATGCTGGCCTCGTTAGGCGGCTATCTGGTGAGCTTCGTGGTGATGGCGCTGGTGGTCTGGGCGATGGCGAACGGCGCGCTGAATGCCTTCTGGGGAATGGCGGGCCTGATTCTGTCGCGCATGCTGTACGGCCTGACGGTCTCGGGGCTGGTGCCTGCGGCCCAGACGTGGGCCATTCAACGTGCCGGGCTGGATAAAAGAATGGCGGCGCTGGCGACGATAAGCTCTGGCCTTAGCCTCGGGCGTCTGCTGGGGCCGCCGCTGGCCGCGCTGATGCTCAGCGTCAGTCCGGTCGCACCGCTCTGGCTGATGGCGCTGGCACCGCTTATCGCGCTGCTGCTGGTGCTGCGGGAGGCCGCGGATCCGCCGCTGCCGCCGGTGGCGCATCAGTCGACGCGGTTACAGGCCTCGATGCTGCCTTACCTGGCGCTGGCGCTGCTGCTGGCGGCGCTGGTCAGCCTGATGCAGCTTGGCTTATCACCCTATCTCTACCCGCTCTTCAATGGCGATGCCGTGCAAATCAGCCATCATGTCGCGATGCTGCTGAGCCTGGCCGCGCTGGCGACCCTTGCGGCACAGTTTCTGGTGGTGCGCCCGCAGCATTTTAGCCCGAGGGTTTTACTCTTCATTGCCGCAGTTTTGATGGTGGCGGGGCTTGGGCTGATGTGCCTCGCAAGCGTAGCCCTGTTCTACGTGGGCATTGTCATCACCTCGCTGGGTGCCGCCATGGCCACGCCGGGATACCAGCTTTTGCTTAACGATCGGCTGACGACGGGCAAAGGCGCAGGGGTAATTGCCACCAGCCATACGTTGGGGTACGGGGCGAGCGCGCTGCTGGTGCCCGTGGTGACGCGCTTGTACGGTGAGCAGTTTTTGATTACTGCCGCATGGGGAATGGCGGTGCTGTTTCTCGCGGTGAGCGTGTGGGTACGATCAACCGATCGTACCCCTTAAACATTAGTGGAACGGATGTGAGGACGTGCTCGCAGCGTCCTCGCTTTGCCGCAGACGCTGGAGCGGATCCTGCTGGTAAAACTGGCAAAAACGCTGCCACAACGCCGGGAAACGAGGGGCGAAAAGCTCGGGTGCGCTAAAGAAATACTCGGACAGCACCGCAAAGCATTCGGCGGGATCGGTCGCCGCATAGGCATCAATGCTGGCCGCACTCTCACCCACCAGGTCTATCTCATCCTGAATGTTTTCCATCGCCGCGTGCAGGTCATGCTCCCAACCTGCGACTTCACGCAGCGGGATCAGCGGCACGCCGCTGGCGCGATCGCCGTTGCGGGTATCCAGCTTATGCGCCACTTCGTGAATAATCAGGTTGAAGCCCGAGGCATCGAACGAGTCCTGAATATCCAGCCAGTTGAGGATGATCGGCCCTTGCTGCCAGCTTTGTCCGGACTGCACCATATGCTGGTTGTGCACCAGGCCAATGTCATCCTCCCACTCGTCATCAACGATAAACGGTGCCGGGTAGATCAGCACTTCGTGGAAGCCATCCAGCCATTCGATGCCCAGCTCCAGCACCGGCAGGCAGAAGAGCAGGGCGATGCGCGAATTTTTAAGCGGGTCGAGTTCGAAGCCCTGTAGCGGTACCAGACGTTTTTGCTGTAAAAAACGCTCTGCCAGCTGAATCAGCTTTGATTGCTCTTCAGGCAAGAGATTCGCCAGCACGGGGATCGCCAGAGCCTCATCCCAGGGCAGCGCCATATTTCGACCAGCGTCGTTCGTTTTCCAGGGCCACTTAATCATCGCTTTGCTCGTTACTCGCACGTGAACAAAATGGAAAGGTCAGGGGCTGTTAGCATGCCAACATACTCTGTATAGCAGTATGACACTCCTCTTCGGCAGTTTGCAGACGGGCAGCCTGTTTAAGAGGAATCCAGCCCGCATAAACTATCACTATGTGCCGTCTGGTTGATAGCGCTTTAGGGGTATCCCCTTCATTTTGTGAAGTATGTCGTGCGCGGCTATGATAAATCTCTTTTCACCCTATGTGCTTAAGGATCTCGTCCGTATGCCCGTCAATTTTGACCTCAACGATCTCTACGCCTTCCGCGCGCTGCTGGAATACGGCAATTTCCGCCTTGCGGCTGAGTCTATCTGCCTTTCCCAGTCGGCACTGAGTCGCAGAATTGAAAAGCTGGAGGCGGCGCTGGGGGCAAAGCTTTTCGACAGAACCACCCGGCGCGTCACGCTGACCCTGTATGGTCAGACCTTTGCCGACCGGTGCGGGCAACTGCTTGCCGACGTGGAGTCCATGCTTTCGGATATCGATAAAGCCAGCGAGGAGCGCACGGGGCTGATCACCGTGGCGACCGTGCCGTCAGCCGCGTGTTACTTTATGCCGGACGTGATCCGTCGCTTTCAGTCTCGCTACCCCCGCGTGCGCATAAAGCTGATCGACAGCAGCGCCGGGAATGTTATTGAGGCCGTCACCCGCGGACAGGCGGATTTTGGTATCTGTTTCGCCCAGAATTTACAGCCCGACATCGAATGTGTCCCGCTGGTGGAGGACGTCTACGTCGCCGCCTGCCGGCGCGACAGCCCGCTTGCCAAAAGAAAAAGCCTGACGTGGCAGGCTTTTTATCAGCAGGATTATATCGGTCTGGATAAGACGTCCGGCAACCGCAATCTTCTTGACCAGCGGGTCGGGCATATTCGTCCCGAGCGCCCCAGCATCTGCGAAACGCGGCACGTGACGACCATGCTGGGGATGGTTGAAGCCGGGATCGGCATTGCCGCCGTTCCCGCCATGTCGATGCCCCGCGCCGAACATTCGCTCCTGACGTCGGTCCCTTTAACCGAGCCCGAAGTCAGGCGGACCGTGGGGCTGATTCGCCGTCGCGGGCGGATCCAGTCCTATATTGCTGCCGAACTGGAAGCGCTGATCACCGAGCAGTATCGCGATCTGCGCTAACGGGCTGTAGGCCGGTTGCCGTCACGATCGGTGCTGCATCCGGGGAAGAGAGAAAGGCCAGCAGCGCTTTTCCCCGTTCAGGATGGTCGGCGCTCTGGGTCACGGCGCCGGCGAAGCGGGTTATGTACTGCATGTCGTCAGGCAACTTGCCCACAAACGTCACCCCGGGTACCGGCAGAAGTTCGCTGACCTGCTGAAAGCCGAGGTCGTATTTCCCTTTCGCCACCTCGGACGCCACCGGGATGCGTTCAACCCGGCGCGCTTTACCGTGAACCTGGCCGTCGATGCCCAGTTTCCCGAACAGCTCGCTCTCGACATACCGGCCGCTGGCGCTGTCGGAATACGCCATGGATTGGGCCTTCAGCAACGTTTGTCGAAGGGCAGCCACCGTACTGATATCCGGCACCGGCGCGCCCGCTTTAACGACCATCCCGACGGGCGAATCCGCCAGCTCCACGCGGGAACCCGTCGCCGTCCAACGATCCTGTTCAAGCTTTTCCAGCGCATCGCCAACCATAATCACCACATCCGCTTTTTCGCCCCGGGCGAGCCGGGCGGGAATAGCCTGCGGCGTTTTGCCCATCGACGGGCCGGAGATTAAAACGAGCCTGTCGCCGCTTTTCGCCTCATACTGCGGCGCCAGTTTCTCCAGCGCCGCTCTGAAGCCGCCAGAAATCATCACTGTAACGTCTTCGGCAAGCGCGCCCGCACTGAGGGTGGCGAAGGTCAGGGCGGTAATCACCGTTCTGAATTTAAGTATCATCAATCACTCCTCAACGGCGGTGTGCAGGGCTAACGTACGGCGACGATAGAGATAGAGCGTTGCCAGCAGGGCGCAAACGGCGGCAAAGCTCATCCAGTAGCCCGGAGAGGCTTTGTCCCCGGTGTACTCAATCAAGGCGGTCGAGATCACCGGCGTGAAGCCGCCAAAGACGGCGGTCGCCAGGCTGTAAGCCAGCGAGAAGCCCGCTACGCGGACTTCTGTTGGCATGATCTCCGTCAGAGCCGGGATCATCGCGCCGTTATACAGGCCATAGAGGAAAGAGAGCCACAGCAGTACGGTCAGCATCATAGAGAAGCTCGGGGCGGCGGCCAGCATCGTCAGCGCCGGATAGCTGGTTGCCAGCGCCAGCAGCGTCATGGCGATCAGCACCGGCTTCCGCCCGAAGCGGTCCGAAAGCGCACCGCCGATCGGCAGCCAGATAAAGTTGGACACCGCCACCAGCAGCGTGACCAGCAGGCTGTCCGACGCGCTCAGCATCAGCACTTTTTTACCGAAGGTCGGCGCGTAAACGGTGATCAGGTAAAAGGCGGTGGTGGTCATCGCCACCATCAGCATGCCCGCGACGACAACCTGCCAGTTGGCGAGCAGCGTTGTGAAGACCTGACGCATCGCCAGATGGTGGCGACGGGCGCTGAACTCCTCGGTCTCCTCCAGCTTGCGGCGCAGGAAAAAGATGAACGGCACAATCAGACAGCCAAACAGGAACGGGATACGCCAGCCCCACTCGCGAATGGCGCTCTCTTCCAGCACCACGTTCAGCGCGAAGCCCATCGCCGCCGCGACCATAATGGCGACCTGCTGGCTGCCCGACTGCCAGCTGGTGTAAAAACCCTTGCGGCCCGGCGTGGCGATCTCCGCCAGATAAACCGAGACCCCGCCCAGCTCAGCGCCTGCCGAAAAACCCTGCAACAGGCGGCCGGTCAGCACCAGCAGCGGCGCCCACAGGCCAATGCTCTGATAGGAAGGGATCAGCACAATCAGGAACGTTCCGGCGGCCATAATCGACAGGGTGACGATCAGCCCTTTACGGCGACCCACTTTATCAATGTAGGCTCCGAGGACAATGGCCCCGATCGGACGCATCAGAAAGCCCGCGCCGAAGACGGCGAAGGTCATCATCAGCGAGGCAAATTCACTGCTGGCCGGGAAGAACGTGTGGGCGATATAGGTGGCGTAAAACCCGAACAGAAAGAAGTCGAATTGCTCAAGAAAGTTGCCCGACGTGACGCGGAAAATCGCGCCGGCTTTCGCCCGGACGGTTGCAGGTGAGGTTGAGGAAACCATGGTTATCTCCAGTTTTTATAGCGACGTTATGCTCGTCTGTTTCTGAAAACTGGATCAGGATGTGAGAATTAATAAGCGCAAAAAGCGCATGAATTGATGCGTGCCGCGCATGAATGACAATGTGTTGACCAGGATTTACATAGGCAACAATAACTTAACATTTGGGTGATCTTTTATTTACCTGTTTTCGCTAAGTTGCTGAAATCGCTGTTTTGTGACGTCGCGCAGAGGTGAAGCCAGGCAAAGCCTGGCTTCGGTAATTTAGCGCAGCGCGTTGGCAATGGCGCTAAACATCAGCGACGCTTCCAGCGGCTGGGCGCTGAATGACGGCTCCGCCTGTGGCCAGGTGGACCACTGGACAATCACCAGGTTTTCCTTCTGATTCACCACAATCATCTGGCCGAAAATGCCCAGCGCCCAGAGGGAGTCCTTCAGCGAATCCTCGACCTTTGGCTCTACGTTTGTGGCGTTGGCCGGAACCTCATTGTTCCACCACTGATAGCCGTAAAGGCCTTTCGGATGCGCGGCGGAGACAGAACCTTTTGCCTGCGTCCACTCGGAGGACTGCTTCACCCAGCCGTCAGGGAGGATCTGCTTCCCGTCCGGCAGCGTACCGTTATGCAGGATAAATTCCCCGAAGCGTCCCCAGTCTTCCAGGGTTGCGTTAAATCCGTGCGCGCCCACGTCGTGCTGGCCTTTGCTGTAGGCATGCCATACGCCGTCGCTGGCCATGCCGTACGGCTGCCAGATGCTTTTCTCCAGATACGCGGCGAGCGTCATGCCGGTGGCGCGCTCAAGCACATCGCCTAACAGCCACGCGCCGCCCGAGGAATAGGACCAGTTTTCCCCCGCCGGATGTTCGCGGCGTAATCCTTTCACCAGCGTGCGCACGCAGTCGTAGGTGCCCGGCTTCGCTTCGCATTCGGTAAGCCGGGCGAAGTCTGACTGCGGGTTGGTGTAATCTTCATTCCACGCCACGCCGGAGGTGTGGGTGATGAGCTGCTTCAGCGTGACGCCGTCCCAGGCGGTGCCTTTTAAATCCGGTTCGTATTGGGTGACAAGGTCGTTCAGTGAGTGGATTTTACCCTCTTTGATCGCCACACCTACCAGCGCGGAGACCACGGATTTGCCCACGGATCGTGACGTCCAGAGCGTTGAGTCGGTATTGCCTTCTCCCAGATATTTATAGGCCACTTTGCCATTTTTCAGCACCAGCATGCCGCTGACGTTCTGGCGCTTCAGGTAATCCTGAAGATCATAGGTTTTGCCATTCACCTGATAGCGGGCATCTGTGAGCGGTTTTTCTGCGGCGAGCAGCGGCGAGGCGTTGCCGTGGCGGAATACATCGCCCGCGTAGTTGCGGTAGTCATTGCGAAAGCCCACCACGCGGTCGGCCTGGCTCCAGGTGAGCATCGTATGGGCGTCCGGAAGTTTGGCATCAAAAGGCGCCGGACAGGTCGTGAGGTCGGTGCCGTCACAAGCAGCCATCGCGGCAGGCGAGACCAGGCTACCGACGACAAGCGCCGCGAGCAGCGTGCGATTGGTTTTGTTTTTCATATTTATCTCGTTTGGCTCAGGAAGGACTTCAGTTTAAGAACCCGCGCCCTATAATAAAAAGCGCATTATGGGGGAAAATCCCCCGTAAAAATCGCGTGGAGAATGACGTGGCAAACCTGATCTACTCTTTTGCCCAGCTTGAGGCGTTCACCGCCGTCGCTGAGCACGGCAGCCTGATGAAGGCGGCCAGTAAACTCGGCAAAGATCGTACAACCCTTCGCGATCTGATCGATTTTCTTGAGGATGGGCTGGGCTACGCGCTGTTCCTGCGGGAGGGACGCAGCCTGCGCCTGACGCCGGAAGGGGAACAGCTTCAGCGGCAGGCGCACCTGCTGATGCGGCAGGTGAAAGCGTTTGAGGCGTTTGCCCGTACGGTGCCGGACAGCGCCACGCAGGACATTGCCCTCGTTTACGATCCGTTCACCCCCAGAGCCTTTTTGCAGGCGCTGATTGCCACGCTGGCGACGCAAAAAATTCGCCTGAGCCTGACCAGCGCGTCACGCGATGAGGCGGAAGCCATGCTGGCGAGCGGTCAGGCCGATCTGGGCATCTGCCAGGCGCGCAACCGCAGCGTGGGCAATGAGATGGAGTGGCGGGCATTAGGGGCGATCGAAATGGATTTTTACGCCGCAACGGCGCTTTTTGCGGAAGTGGCATCGCCGGTGTCGCTGCTCGATCTCTCCCTGGTGCCGCAGGTGATCATGCATGCCGCATCCGACGAGCCGGTTGCGCGTCGCCTGCAAATTTCAGGGCACACGCTTTTCACTAACGAACTGGAGATGCTGCGCGGCCTGCTGGAGCAGGGGTGCGGCTGGGGCTTTTTGCCGACCCATCTTCACGCGGCGCGGTGGAAAAATGTAAAAAGGCTGCCCACCGAAGTGGGCAGCCAGGGGATAAGTCAGACGATGGTCACCATCTGGAAGCCGGGCAGCGACAAGCGCGGGCTTATCAACGATACGCTGTCGCTGCTGCCGGCATTATGGAAACGCTCAGCGCTGTGAGCACCCTTTGCACTGTTTGTTCTGGATCTGCTGGAAGAAGTCATTGCCTTTGTCATCCACCAGGATAAACGCCGGGAAGTTTTCCACCTCAATTTTCCAGATCGCTTCCATTCCCAGTTCCGGATACGCCACGCACTCCAGGCTCTTGATGCTGTTTTTCGCCAGCACCGCCGCCGGGCCGCCGATGCTGCCGAGGTAGAAGCCGCCGTGCTTATGGCAGGCGTCGGTGACCTGCTGGCTGCGGTTACCTTTTGCCAGCATAATCATGCTCGCCCCGTGGGATTGCAGCAGGTCCACGTAGGAGTCCATGCGCCCTGCGGTGGTTGGGCCGAGTGAGCCAGACGCATACCCTTCCGGGGTTTTGGCCGGACCGGCATAGTAGATCGGGTGATCTTTCACGTACTGCGGCAGCGCTTCGCCGTTATCGAGCAGTTCCTTCAGCTTCGCATGGGCGATGTCGCGCGCCACGATGATGGTGCCGTTAAGGGACAGGCGGGTAGAGACCGGATGCGCGGAAAGCTGTGCCAGGATCTCTTTCATCGGTTTGTTGAGGTCAATGCTCACCACGTCGCCTTCACCCTGCTGGCGCAGGGATTCAGGAATATACTGGCCCGGGTTGTGCTCCAGCTTCTCAATCCAGATCCCATCGCGGTTAATCTTCGCTTTGATGTTGCGGTCAGCGGAGCAGGAGACGCCCATGCCGATTGGACAGGAGGCACCGTGGCGCGGCAGGCGGATCACGCGAATATCGTGGGCGAAGTATTTCCCGCCGAACTGTGCGCCGAGGCCGAGGTTTTGCGCTTCCTGAAGCAGTTCCTGTTCGAGCTGAACGTCGCGGAACGCCTGGCCGTGCGCGTTGCCTTCGGTTGGCAGTTCATCGTAGTAGCGCGCAGAGGCGAGCTTGACGGTTTTCAGCGTGGCTTCCGCGGAGGTGCCGCCGATAACAAAGGCAATATGGTACGGCGGGCAGGCTGCGGTGCCGAGGGTGCGCATCTTTTCAACCAGGTAGTTTTTCAGCTTCGCCGGGGTAATCAGTGCCTTGGTTTCCTGGTAGAGATAGGTTTTGTTGGCAGAGCCGCCGCCTTTCGCCATGCACAGGAATTTATACTCGTCGCCGTCGACGCTGTAGAGGTCAATCTGTGCGGGCAGGTTGGTGCCGGTGTTCACCTCTTTATACATATCCAGCGCCGCATTCTGCGAGTAGCGCAGGTTATCTTCAATATAGGTGTTATACACCCCCTGGCTCAGCGCCGCTTCGTCACCGCCGCCGGTCCAGACGCGTTGGCCTTTCTTACCCATAATGATTGCCGTGCCGGTATCCTGACAGGTTGGCAGCACGCCTTTCGCCGCAATGTCCGAGTTGCGCAGGAATTGCAGGGCCACGTATCGGTCGTTCTCGCTGGCCTCCGGGTCGCTCAGAATAGCCGCAACCTGCTTCTGGTGAGAGGTGCGCAGCATAAACGCGGCGTCGTGGAAGGCCTGCTGTGCCAGCAGGGTCAGCGCTTCGGGCTCCACCTTCAGCACTTCCTGACCGTCAAACTCGGCAACGGAGACGTGCTCTTTGGTCAGCAGATAGTATTCGGTGTCGTCATGCGCGAGCGGGAAGGGGTTCTGGTAGAAAAACGGTTTGTTTGACATAGCGTATTGCTCCACAAAAATAAAACCGCCGGAGGAGAAGTCCGGCGGTCAGGAATCAGAACATCATGGACATCCACGGGTAGCCAATCAGCAGCAGGGCCGCCAGGAAGATGGCGCCGAAGATGGTGCCGAGGCGCCAGTAGTCTTTGGTTGGCAGGTAACCGCTACCGTAGTAAATCGGGCTTGGACCAGTACCGTACGGGGTGATGATCCCCATCACGCCCAGCGAGGTCACCATCAGCAGGACGAACACTTCCATATTCATGCCCGGAATGGTGGAGGCGATGGTCAGCATCGCCGGCAGCAGCGCCGTGGTGTGCGCGGTGGTGCTGGCAAACAGGTAGTGCAGCAGGTAGAACGCCAGCAGCAGGACGATGGTCGCCACGCCCGGAGAGATACCGCTCATCAGCAGGCCGCCTTCTTTACCCAGCCAGCTGATAAAGCCGGTGGAGGAGAGGCCGTCCGCCAGCGCCACCAGGGTGGCGAACCACACGAAGGTGTTCCAGGCGGCTTTGTTGCCGGTGATGTCATTCCACTCCAGTACGCCGGTCCACAGCATCAGGCCGACAATGAGCAGGGCAGCCATCGCGGGCTCAATCCATGCGGCGGCGAAGATCCACATCAGCAGCGCGCAGCACACGAACACCAGCAGCAGGATCTCATTGCGCGACAGTTTGCCCAGTTTTTCCAGCTCACGGGTCGCCCACAGCGGCACTTCGTTGTTCACCTTCACTTCCGGCGGGTAGAACCAGTAGGCCAGCAGCGGCATGGTCAGGATCAGCAGGATGCCCAGCGGCAGGAAGGCGAGGAACCAGGTGCCCCAGGAGATATCTATCCCAACGGTGCTTTTTACCAGCGCCAGCGCCAGCAGGTTCGGCGCGAGCGCTGAGAGGAACATGGAGCTGGTGATACAGGCCGCGGTAATGGCCACCCACATCAGATACGAACCGATTTTACGCGCGCTTGGGTCGTTCGGTTTTGAACCGTACAGCGGCGGCAGGTTGGCGATAATCGGGTAGATGGTCCCACCGCTGCGCGCGGTATTGGACGGGGTAAACGGTGCCAGCAGCAGGTCCGCGAAGGTAATCGCGTAACCGAGCGTCAGGCTGCGACGGCCCAGATATTTCACCAGAATCAGCGCCAGGCGGCGGCCAAAGCGGGTTTTGTCGTAGCCCGCGGCAAACATAAAGGCACCGAAGATCAGCCACACGGTGGAGTTACCAAACCCGCTCACCGCCCATTTAAAGGAAGCGCCCGCCAGCTTGAATTTCGGGTCAGCCAGCTGTTCGGGGCTAAAGAGCACCCACTGGCTGCACAGCGCAATCGCCACCACGCCGGTGAGGCCGATTACGGCGCCCGGCAGAGGTTCGAAAATCAACCCGACGATGACGCCAACAAAGATGGCGAAGTAGTGCCACGCATAAGGCGGCAGCCCTTCAGGAACGGGGACAAACAGCAGCAGGACGGCAACGATGATGGGCAGGGCCATCATCAACAGGCGTTTTGCTGTTCCATTTGATGCCAGATTCGCCGCAGGAGGCGTTACAGCAGTTTTTGTTTTCATAGTTTCACGTCTTAAGTTGTCAAAAATTCGTCATACAGCGAAAACACAAATTCGATTGCTTTATTCGTTTTGCTTTTTTTAGTTATTTAAGGTGCGTTTTTGTGTTTTCAGTAATAGCGATTTAACGCATTTTTGTTTGCGCTAAATAAAAAATGATGATGTTTTTATATTGCGCCTTTGGATGCCATTACTATTGATCGCGATCAAAAAAATAGAATTATGAGCGTATTTTTATACTTTTTATAATAACCACTTGGAGTAGTGTGGTTATTCGCTGGTTTTACGCATTTTATGTATCAAATTTATAACATTTTAAAATTGGTATTTATATTGTTGTTTGATTTATATGGATTTCTATTGGTGTAGGTGTATTGGTTTGACCTTTGCTGATTTAACTTTTTTTAAATTAATGTGAATGGGTGAAACATTCCTGCTAACACCAATGTGTTATTAATGTTACCGAAGGGATTAAATAGTTTATTAACTAACGTAATAGCTTTGGAAACTAAAAAAAGCATTATATTACTTCCATGACATCGGCAAAAAATACGAAATAAAACGATCCCGATACCGAATTCTTAATTTTAAAGTTTGGAGTTTCTATTATGAGCACTAACGAACGAATTTTAAGCCCCTTCACATTACCGAATGGTACTGAACTCAAAAACCGTTTGTTAATGGCCCCAATGACAACCTGTACCGGTTATTACGATGGCACCGTGACCAGCGAGCTGGTGGAGTACTATCGCGCCCGCGCTGGCAGCATCGGCACCATTATCGTTGAGTGCTGTTTTGTTGACGATCTCGGCCTGGCGTTCCCGGGTGCAATTGGGATTGATAACGATGAGAAAATCGCCGGGCTGGCGAAAATCGCTGACGCTATCAAGTCCAAAGGCTCTAAAGCCCTTCTGCAAATCTACCACGGCGGCCGTATGGTCGACCCAAAACTGATTGGGGGTCGCACGCCGGTTGGTCCAAGCGCGGTTGCCGCGCCGCGTGACGGTGCCGCGACGCCGGTTGCCCTGACCTCGGAAGAAGTGGAAGGCATGATCGGCAAGTTTGGCGACGCCGTACGCCGCGCGATTCAGGCTGGCTTTGACGGTGTCGAAATTCACGGGGCGAATACCTATCTGATCCAGCAGTTCTACTCCCCGAATTCCAACCAGCGCGACGACGAGTGGGGCGGCAGCCGCGATAACCGCGCGAAATTCCCGCTGGCGGTGCTGGACATCACCCACAAGATGGTGCGTCAGTACGCGGACGACGCGTTCATCATTGGCTACCGTTTCTCTCCGGAAGAGCTAGAAGTCCCGGGCATCCGCTTCGAAGACACCCTGTATCTGCTGGAAAAACTGGCCGCACGCGGGGTGGATTATCTTCACTTCTCCCTTGGCGCCGCCCTGCGTCCATCTATCGTCGACACGCAGGATCCGACGCCGCTTATCGAAAAATACTGCGCGATGCGTTCTGACACGCTGGCACAGGTACCGGTAATGGGCGTCGGCGGCGTGGTGAATGCTGCCGATGTGAATGAAGCGCTGGATCATGGCTACGACCTGATTGCCGTAGGCCGCGCCACTATCGCCTACCCGGACTGGACCGATCGCATCGCGGCGGGCGAAAGCCTTGAGCTGTTTATGGACAGTACCCGACGCGAAGAGCTGAACATCCCGGAACCGCTGTGGCGCTTCTCGCTGGTAGAGGCGATGATCCGCGACATGAGCATGGGTGAATCGAAATTCAAACCGGGCACCTTCGTTGAAAAAGTGCAGGACGATGCCAACGAGCTGGTGATCAACGTCAGTCTTGAAACCGATCGCATTGCTGATATCGAGCTGGCCTCAGGACCGAGCGAAGACGTGGAGTTTGTCACCAGCTTCGAAGAGATCCGTACCCGCATTCTGGATGCCAATACCCCGCACGTGGACGCCATCACCGGCGCAACCAGCCAGAGCGAGGCGGTGAAAAAAGCAGTCTCGAAAGCGATGCTGAAATCCAGCAAAGCGCTGGCGGCAGAAGAGGGTGCAGACCCGAATGAAACCAGAAGCGTCGACGTGGTCGTGGTCGGCAGCGGCGGTGCAGGGCTGGCGGCGGCGATCCAGGCGCATGACGAAGGCGCGAGCGTACTGATCGTTGAGAAAATGCCAACCATCGGCGGTAACACCATTAAAGCCTCGGCAGGGATGAACGCGGCAGAGACCCGCTTCCAGCGCGTGAAAGGTATCCAGGACAGCAAAGAGCTGTTCTACCAGGAAAGCCTGAAAGGCGGCGGCAACAAAAACAACCCTGAACTGCTGCGTCGCTTCGTGGAGAACGCGCCGGAGGCGATTGAGTGGCTGGCTACGCGCGGCATTATGCTGAACGACATCACCACCACCGGCGGGATGAGCATTGACCGTACGCACCGTCCGAAAGACGGTTCCGCGGTAGGCGGGTATCTGATCAGCGGCCTGGTGCGTAACGTCAACAAACGCAACATCGAAGTGATGCTGGATACCGCCGTCAGCGACATCATCTTTGAAAATGGCGAAGTCACCGGCGTGCGTCTGACCACCGAAGAGAACGAAACCCTTACCGTGGCAACCAAAAGCGTGATTGTCGCAACGGGCGGCTTCAGCGCCAACAGCCAGATGGTGGTGAAATACCGTCCGGACCTGGAAGGGTTCGTGACGACTAACCACAAAGGCGCAACCGGCGGCGGTATCGCGCTGCTGGAACGTATTGGCGCAGGCACCGTGGATATGGGCGAGATTCAGATCCACCCAACCGTGGAGCAGAAAACGTCGTACCTGATTTCCGAATCCATCCGCGGCGGCGGGGCGATTCTGGTCAACCAGCAGGGGAACCGCTTCTTCAACGAAATGGAGACCCGCGATAAAGTTTCGGCGCAAATCATCGCGCTGCCGGAGAAATACGCTTACATCGTCTTTGACGAGCATGTCCGGGCTAAAAACAAAGCGGCGGATGAGTACATCGCGAAAGGCTTCGTGACCAGCGCCAGCTCGCCAAAAGCCCTGGCGGAAGCGCTCGGGATGGATCACCACCAGTTCCTGGCAACGCTGGAACGCTACAATGGTTTTGTGGAAAAACAGCACGACGATGATTTCGGCCGCACCACCGCGCTGCGCGCGCCCATCAACGAAGGGCCGTTCTACGCCATTCAGATTGCACCGGGCGTACACCACACCATGGGCGGTGTGACCATCAATACCGATACCTGCGTGCTGGACAGCAACCACAACGTATTGCCAGGGGCGTTTGCTGCGGGTGAGGTTGTCGGGGGTATCCACGGCGGTAACCGCATCGGCGGTAACGCGGTGGCAGATATCATTATTTTTGGTACGCTAGCAGGACATCAGGCGGCTATGCGTTCGAAAACACGGTAAGGCTCCTGTTTCCCCGGCGGCGCGGTGCCTGCCGGGGCTACATATGAGGACTCATGCAATGCCTGATAGCCATCGCGTTTACAGCTACTCCGCCGTTCTGATGGGCTCGCCCATCCTCCTGAAACTCTTTTCCCACGACGAAGCGCTCGCCTCCCGCGTGTTTCGCCTGATCAAACAGTACGAAGATCTCCTTACCGTCAACCGCGCGCATTCGCAGGTGATGAACATCAACCATGCTGCCGGTCAACATCCGGTTGCCGTCAGTCGCCCGGTGTTTGACCTGATCCGCTGCGCGAAAGCGGCCAGCCAGATGGAAGACAGTGCGTTTAATCTGGCGATCGGCCCGCTGGTCAAACGCTGGAAAATTGGCTTTAAGGGTGACGCCGTGCCGCCCGCAGACGAGATCGCTGCCTTGCTGAACATCACGGATCCTGCGGACGTGGTGCTGGATGAAGCCAGCAGCAGCGTATTTCTCACTCGCCCGGGAATGGAGATCGACCTGGGCGCAATCGCCAAAGGCTATATCGCTGACAGGGTCCGGGACCTTCTGCGCAAAGAGGGGGTTGAGCTGGGGTTAATTAATCTCGGCGGCAACATCCAGACGTTAGGCTCGCCGGAGGGCGGCTGGCGCGTCGGCCTGAAAAAACCGTTTGCCGAAGACGCGTTGATTGGGACGATGACGGTAGAGAACCGGTCGGTCGTGACGTCAGGCACCTATGAGCGCTACTTCGAGCAGAACGGCAAACGCTATCATCACATTCTTGACCCGCGCACCGGCTACCCGCTGGATAACGAACTGGACAGCGTGACGATTGTGTCGAAAGACTCCATCGACGGCGATATCTGGACCACGCTAATCTACGGCATGGGCGTGGAGAAGGGGTGTGCCGCGCTGCGCTCTCGCCCCGATATTGAAGCCATCTTTGTCACCAAAACGAAAGAAGTGGTGATCTCCTCGATGCACCACTTCCGCTTTACCCTTCTGGACGACAGCTACCGCATTACTGGCAGTACTGTTTGAGCAGCCCGACCTGTTCCGGCTGTAAACGGTAGCGATACACCGGTCTGCCGGTCGCGCCGTAGTGAATGCTGGTAAACAGGATATTAATTTGCGCCAGCCAGATCAGGTATTTGCGGCAGGAAACGCGCGAAATATTGACCGCGTTCGCCAGATCGTCAGTGGAAAATTCCATTTCCGGATGGCTGTCGATCCACTGGCAAATCGTGCGCAGCGTCTGCGGGGTTAATCCTTTCGGTAATTTTTTGCTGTCGGCCAGCTCCGGCGCGCCGCCGTGGATCAGCCTGTCGACGTCGGCCTGTTCATAATACTGATGCGACCCCATCAGGCTGCGCTTTGCCTTCCAGCCGTTCAGCGCCTCTTCAAAACGCGGAAACTGGAACGGCTTAATCAGGTAATCCACCACGCCATAGTGCATAGACGTCTGGATCGTCGCGGCGTCGGACGCCGACGAGATCATGATGACGTCGATCGGGCGGCCCGACGCGCGGATGATGGGCAGCAGATCCAGCCCGTTATCCTGCTGCATATAGACATCCAGCAGCACCAGATCGATTGGCTGGCCAGGGTTTGCGATCAGCGCCTCGGCCTGGTTGAGCGTGGACGCGACGCCGCAGCAGCTAAAACCCTCAACGCGGTTTACATACAGACGGTTGAGGTCGGCTACCATGGCGTCATCATCGACAATTAACACATTTATCACGCGATATTCCTCTCGCTATCCCAGGGGATCTGAACAAAAAATTGGGTAAATACGCCAGGCTCCGACTCGACGGTAATATCGCCGCCCAGGTTCTGGATCTGCTGACGTGCAAGGAACAGCCCAACGCCGCGGTTTTCACCTTTTGTTGAGTAGCCCTTTGTAAAAATAGCCTCCAGTCGCTCGGGATCAATCCCGGGGCCGTCATCGCTGACCTCTCCGCTCAGCCAGCCGTTCTGGTAATGGAGCAGCAGGCCGATCTCGCCTTCCGGCTGACCTTCCATCGCATCCAGGGCATTTTCGATTAAATTGCCCAGCACGGTGATCAGCACCGCAACCTGCTCTTCATTGGTGGTGTCCGGAAGCTGGCTCTCCTCCGCCAGCGTCAGGGTCACTCCGGCCTCTTTGGCGCGGTTAATTTTACCCAGCAGGAAACCCGCAATGACCGGCGATTTAACCTTGCGCTGTATCGCTCCGATGTCCGTCTGATAATTCTGCGCGGTCTGGATGATGTACTCCTCCAGCTTATCGTAGCGCTTCATGTGCAGCAGGCCGAGGATCACGTGCAGTTTGTTCATAAATTCATGCGTATGCGAGCGCAGGGCATCAACGTAATTGACCATGCCGTCAATACGCTGCATTAGCTGGCTGATTTCGGTTTTATCGCGGAACGTGCTGATCGCCCCGATCACCTGATTCTGGCTTTTCACGGGGACCATGTTGCACAGCAGCAGCCGTCCGTTACAGCCGATCTCCTGATCCTGGCGAGCAATGCCAGTTTTTGACACTTCACGCAGGCTGGCCAGCAGCGGTTCACTGCTGCTTTCGGAGTGCTGGCCCGAGGTCAGGAGTAAAATTTCTCTGGCGGTGTGGTTAATCATCGTCACGCGACCGTGCATATCCACGGCCATCACGCCTTCTCGCAGTGACTGTAACATGGCCTGACGCTGTTCAAAGAGGGCGGAGATCTCGTAAGGCTCCAGCCCGAAGAGTATGCGTTTCAGCACCCGGACCAGGCCCCATATCGCCAGTGAACTCATCAGAACGCTGAACAGGATGGTCCACACGGCGTTGAGCCGTCCGCGGGCAATCTGATCTTCCACCTTATTCAGCGAAATCCCTACCACCACTACGCCGATCTGGTCGTGCCGATCGTCATACACGGGCGTAAAGACGCGCAGCGCTTCCGCGAGCGCGCCGCGGTTAACGGAGACATTCTCTTTCCCTTCCAGGGCAGGCGTCAGATCGTCGCCGATAAAATGCAACCCTAACAGCGCTTCATTGGGGTGGGAATAACGAACACCGCGCAGATCGGTGACCACGGTAAACAGCAGGTCGTTGCGCTTCGTTACCGCCTGGGCAATCGGCTGGATGATGCCGGCCTGGGGTGAGGCCATCAGGCCACGCTTGATATCGGGGCTGTCGGCCAGCGTTCGGGCGATACCCAGCGCGGTATCCTTCACGTCATCGCGCGTGGCGCGGGTGATCTGCACGGAGTACAGCGCGAACACCACCAGCAGCACAGAGCCGATAATGGCGCACACCATCAGCGTAACCAGCGTATTCAGCTTCATAGGACGCTTGCGCATCGGGGGGAAGGGCCGCAAATCGCTCATTAACACTCCGCGAAGAAAAAGAAAGGGCTAATTATCGCTGATGAAGGCCATTTCATAAAGCCATGTAAAGAGAGGCGTTTCGTGAGCCTCCTCTCATGTGACCTATATAAAACACTTTATAGTGTGTGGGTACTCGTAATAAGGAGGCAGTTTATGAGCATTATGCTTACCGGTACGGCCAGGGAAAGACGGCAGGCCAGCACGACGAACATCGACAGATTATCCACGCTGGATATGCTTAACGTCATTCATCAGGATGACGCGCAAATCGCTTCTGCACTTACCCCCCACATGACGATGCTGGCCCGCGTGGTAGATAACGCGGCGGCGACGCTGAGCCACGGCGGACGTCTGATTTTGACCGGCGCGGGCGCGTCCGGACGCGTGGCGGAGCAGGCGGCAGAAGCGTTCGCGCCGGGAAAACATCCCGTTATTGCGATCACAGCAGGCGATAACGCCGGAAGCTACGCGCGCGGCGTTGCCGATCTCCAGACAATTGATTTTGGCGAGCACGACATGATGCTGGCGCTGTCCGTTAGCGGCAAAACGCCCTGGGTGTGGGGCGCGATGCGTCATGCGTGGTCTCTGGGCTCAACGGTCGCGCTCATTACGGAGGATGCTCAAAGTGAAGCGGCGCAGCTGGCGAGCATGGTCATTGCGCCCGAGCTGGGGGCTGACGTGGTTGCCGGGTATGCCAACACCAAAGCGGGCATTGCGCAAAGCATGATTATGCATATGGTTA
Source organism: Enterobacter cloacae complex sp. P24RS (assembly GCF_014982165.1). Classification (NCBI taxonomy): domain Bacteria; kingdom Pseudomonadati; phylum Pseudomonadota; class Gammaproteobacteria; order Enterobacterales; family Enterobacteriaceae; genus Enterobacter; species Enterobacter cloacae complex sp. P24RS. Next base: position 1,549 of record NZ_JADCKU010000018.1, on the reverse strand, counting down.
CCACCGGTCTGGCGGTACGGACCGGACGGGTGTACAGCAACCTGCGCGTCGATCTGGAAGCAAGCAGCACCAAATGGGCCGAGCGACAGATTGCCATTGTGATGGAAGCAGGGGGATGTTCCCGGGCGCAGGCGAAGGCCGCGCTGGAAAGCTGTAACCACCAGTGTAAAACGGCGGTACTGATGGTGCTGACGGGTCTGGATGCGTGGAAAGCCCATGAGCTGCTGGTGCAGAATAACGGGTTTATTCGCCTGGCCTTGCAGGAAGCGCCGTAAATAAAAAAGCCCGCATCGCGGGCTTTACTTTTTGCGGGGATTAGAACTGGTAGGTCATGCCGACGCCAACGATGTCATCGGTTGCAATACCGTTGTCATTGTAGAAGGCATCATCTTCGTCCAGCAGGTTGATTTTATAATCAACGTAGGTGGAGAAGTTCTTGTTGAAGCTGTAGGTCATGCCTACGTCAATGTAGTTAACCAGATCCATATCGCCTTTCTGGCCCTGAGGGTTGCCAGCGTAGCCTGGATAAGTCATGTCTTTACCCTTAGAGTAAACCCATGCCAGAGATGGACGCAGACCGAAGTCGAACTGGTATTGTGCAACTGCTTCGAAGTTCTGAGTCTGATCCGCGATACCGTAATCACCGTATGGGGTCATGTTGCGGGTTTCAGCGTACATCATCGCGAAATAGACATTATTGGCATCGTATTTAGCCCCAAAGGTCCATGCTTCGGCTCTTTCACCGCCGGCAAAGTGGGCATCATTCCTACCCGCACTTACCTGGTCGTTGGTACGGTCAGAGGAAGAATACGCCGCACCCAGCGTCAGGCCGAAATCGAAATCATAGGTGGAAGACATGCCGAAGCCGTCGCCGTTCTGGAAACGAACGTCATCATGGCCGTTTTTGGTGCCTTCCTGATCTTCGTTTGCATTGGCGCCTTCATTCGCGCCCTGGTATTGCAGCGCAAAATTAAGACCGTCGACCAGACCATAGAAATCATTATTACGGTAGGTCGCCACGCCGTTAGTACGACCAACCATATAGTTATCGGTCCAGGTGTAGGAATCACCACCAAATACCGGCAGCATATCCGTCCAGGCTTCAACGTCATACACGACGCCGTAATTACGGCCGTAATCAAACGAGCCGAAATCGCCATATTTCAGGCCCGCGAATGCCAGACGGTTAAAAGAGGTATCGCCAGCGTCTTCGGTGTCGTTTGCGTAGGTTTTATATTCCCACTGGCCGAAGCCGACCAGATCGTCAGTAATCTGCGTTTCGCCTTTGAAACCAATCTGAACGTAGGTTTCATCGCCGTCGTCGCCCGCGTTGTCTGAGAAGGTGTGGCGCGCATCAACCTTGCCGTACAGGTCGACCTTGTTGCCGTCTTTGTTGTACATCTCAGCCGCATTGGCTGCGCCAGCCATTAATAAAGCGGGTACAAGCATTGCCAGAACTTTTCTTTTCATTATATATTCCCTTTAAATATAAATTGTCTGAATATATGTAATTACTCTCCGTAATTACATGGCCGATACTATTCTATGG
>NZ_JADCKU010000017.1:0-111007 GCF_014982165.1 Enterobacter cloacae complex sp. P24RS | reverse complement strand
TAGTGTCCGAGGACATTAAGAATCCATGTCACTTTGAGTGCCCACACAGATTGTCTGATAAATTGTTAAAGAGCAGTTGCAACGCGGCTTTCAGCTCACCGTTGCGAGGTCCCGTATATTACGTTTTCCTCATTCAGAGTCAAGCAATTATTTTTACTTTTCTCTGTTGGCGTTCATCTCTGAACCCCGCTGTCCCGGCGGCCTGTAAGCCGTTGTTCCGTGTCAGTGGAGGCGCATTATAGGGAGTTCTCAGACGTTGACAACCCCTCTTTGAAAAAAAACGTTCAACCGTCTCTTTTTTGCTCAAAACCGTGCTACAGCGCCAGTTTTTCGAGCGTTTCGAAGCCGTAACGCTGTAAAACGGGTAAAAGTTGTTCAGTTTCTTTTGTTATCGCCATACAGAAAGCGATGTTCGCTTCCGCTGATTTCGCATCCGGCGCCTCGTGTTCCAGCAGCCAGGCCGTCCGACGCGCAATCGCCGCACCGGAATCTACCAGCCGGGTTCCTTCAGGCAGGACCTTTAATAGCTCTTCCTGTAACAGCGGGAAATGGGTACATCCAAGAACAACCGTATCCGGGGGTTCCTGCATCCGCAGCCATGGACGCAGAATGCGGCGCAGCTCTTCAAGCGAGACCGTCTCGCCGTGCAGCTTCGCTTCCGCCATTTCCACCAGCTCCGCGGAACCGAGCATGGCGATCTGGCATTCATTGGCAAAGCGCTCAATAAGCTCGCGCGTATAAGGACGTTTTACCGTACCGCGCGTCGCCAGCAAACCCACGATGCCGTTCGCCGTCAGGCGCGCAGCAGGTTTAATTGCCGGCACAACGCCCACAACCGGGAACGGGAATTTTTCGCGCAGGGCAGGAAGAGAGACCGTGCTTGCCGTATTGCAGGCAATCACCGCCAGCGCCAGGGGGTAGCGCTTTTGAACCGCGGTAACGATTTCAACCACGCGCTCAACGATAAAGTCTTCACTCTTTTCCCCATACGGGAACGCGACGTTATCGAAGGCGTAGATGTAATGGAGATCCGGCAGGAGCTGCCGAATCTCATCATAGACTGAAAGCCCACCGACGCCGGAATCAAACACCAGCACGGTGGGACGCGGATCAGAAGGTGTAGCTGCCAGACAAGGTGTATTCCCGTCCTGCAGTTTCGTAGCCATAAACTGTCTCGTAATCTTTATCGAACAGGTTGGCTATTTTACCACGAACTGTGAGATGAGAGGTGACAGGATATGAAACCGCGACATCCCACAGGCTGACACCGCCCATTTTTACGCGTTCTGTTGCATAGGTATTGGGATCAACGGCAACGTCATAGCGGGTGCCCAGATAACGGTACGCCAGATTCCAGTCGAGGTCCCACACCTGCCAGTCAAGCTGATACTTAACCTGCTGCTTTGAGCGACGCGCCAGGACTTCGTTGGTTTTCGCATTGCGCGGGTCAACGTAGTCATAGGAAATTTGGTGCCCTACCGGTCCGGTATCGAACTGCGCCGTCGCCTCAATCCCTTTGATGCGAGCCTTATCCACGTTGTAATAACGGTAAGTCCGCGGGTCGCTGTTAATCAGGTTATCAATATCATTACGATAACCCGTCACGCGCCAGTTTACCGGCCCCGTCAGGCCTTCAAAACCGCCTTCCCACTGCTTACTCTCTTCTGGCTTCAGGTCCGGATTGCCGTAATCCTTACTGTGGATCTGGCTCATGGTCGGCGCTTTATACGCTGTGCCGTAAGAACCGATGATGCGATACCCGTCGATGAATTCCCATGCGGCGCTGGTCTGCCAGGTGGCATGGTTGCCAAAGTTAGAGTTATCGTCATTACGCGCCGCTGCTTCCAGCGTCACGCTGTTGAACTGCTGCATCGCTGAAAGGAACACGCCGGTGTTACGCTGTTCGTAACCTTTTTCCAGATAGCCCGTTTCCGCCTGGGTTTTCTGCTTCTGCCAGTCCAGACCCGCGCCGATATTGCCGTGCCCCACTTCAACCGTATTCAGCCACTGGGTGGTGTACTGCTTCACGTCATCCATGGTTGCGGAGTCAGCGTAGCGGCCTTTTTTCGGATCATAGTTCTGGTCTTTGCTGCGGCCATAGCCTGCCACCAGCTGTGACTGGAAGATACCCTGGTTGTAACGCAACCCGGTGTCCCAGTTCTGGCTATAGACCTGACGCGTGTCCGGACGCCCGTCAATGCCGGTCGCGCCATAGTGATCGTAACCGTCGTACGCGGAGCGGTTATCGTAGCCAAAGCCACGGAAGAACCCGCTGACGCTGTCGGTAAACTGCTGTTCCACCGAGCCAAACAGAGATTTACTCATAAAACCATCGCGGTCTGGCTGGCGCGGGGCATCTTTTGCGGCAATATCAAAACCACGGGTATAGGTGTAATCCCCGGCCATGGTGATTTTCGTTTTATCGAACACCTGCTGGAAGGCACCGTTATAGTTTTGATACCCCTTTGAACCAACGCCCGCCGAAATTTCTGCGCCCGGCTTATCGCGCCCGGTGATGATGTTAATCACGCCGCCAATCGCGTCGGAGCCGTACAGCGCCGAACGCGGGCCGCGAATGTACTCAATACGCTGAATCAGCGAGGTCGGGATCTGACTTAAGTCGGGAACGTTGCTGATCCCGGCATTGTTCAGGGGGATGCCATCAATCAGCACCAGAACATGACGGGATTCCGTACCGCGAATAAACGTAGAAGAGGTCGACCCCATCCCACCGCTTTGTGCGATGTCCACGCCCGGCAGGCGTGACATGATTTCCACAACGCTTGTTGCCTGCCAGCGTTCAATATCCTCACGCGTCACGACGGATGTCGGAGCCAGAACAGTTTTTGCCGGTTGTTCGAAACGGTTTGCTGTCACCACCAACGAGTCAGCGCTTTCCTGCGCCCAGCCCGAAAATGCCGTGACGGAAAACGCCGTCAACAGCGATACTTTTTTAATCATTGTTAAAGCATCCATAATATAAGAAGGATGCCGCAGGCCTCATCGATAGCACGCGATGATGAAACCAAATGCGACGTGGTTCCGGCAGGTCTTCGGGCTGGGTGGCGTTTATGGATGAAGACTTCCCGTTTTCACAGTGTCTGTAGCTCTCATCCCGCCAGTCTTTACCGCTGCGCGTCAGCTCCAGATTTGCACTGGATTCCCTTTTCACTCTCAGGAGACCGGAAACAGAATGCTACAATTAGACACGTATAGATGTCCAGATAGCTATTAGCCATTAAATCTGGACATCCCCTGCACAATCCCTACAATCCCCGCGTAATTCTTTCTCACTCAGGATGCATCATGACCCCAGAACACCTCCCGACAGAACAGTACGACGCACAGCTGGCAGAAAAAGTTGTCCGCCTGCAAAGTATGATGACGCCATTCAACGCGCCCGTTCCTGAGGTGTTTCGTTCTCCGGCCAGCCACTACCGTATGCGCGCCGAGTTTCGCATCTGGCACGATGGCGATGACCTGTACCACATCATTTTCGATCAGCAGACGAAATCCCGCATTCGCGTAGACAGTTTTCCGGCGGCAAGTGAACTGATAAACCAGCTGATGACGCTGATGATTGACGGCGTGCGCAACAATCCAGTGCTGCGCAACAAGCTGTTCCAGATTGACTACCTGACCACCCAAAGCAATCAGGCCATTGTCTCTCTGCTCTATCATAAAGCGCTGACCGACGAGTGGCGCGAGCAGGCCGAAGCCCTGCGCGATGCGCTGCGCGCGCAGAACATCAACGTGCACCTGATTGGCCGCGCGACCAAAACCAAAATCATGCTGGATCAGGATTACGTCGATGAGCGTCTGCCGGTAGCGGGTAAAGAGATGGTTTACCGTCAGGTGGAGAACAGCTTCACCCAGCCGAACGCCGCCATGAACGTGCAGATGCTGGAGTGGGCGCTGAACGCGACGGAAGGGTCGACGGGCGATCTGCTGGAACTGTACTGCGGTAACGGTAACTTCTCGCTGGCGCTGGCGCGTAACTTCGATCGCGTGCTGGCGACGGAAATTGCCAAACCGTCGGTGGCGGCCGCGCAGTACAACATCGCCGCTAACCACATCGATAACGTACAAATCATTCGTATGGCGGCAGAAGAGTTCACCCAGGCGATGAATGGCGTACGTGAGTTTAACCGCCTGCAAGGCATTGATTTGAAGAGCTACCAGTGCGAGACGATTTTTGTCGATCCGCCACGCAGCGGGCTGGATAGCGAAACCGAGAAGATGGTGCAGGCGTACCCGCGTATTTTGTACATCTCCTGTAACCCGGAGACGCTGTGCAAGAATCTGGAAACATTGAGCCAGACGCACAAGGTTGAACGTCTGGCGCTGTTCGATCAGTTCCCGTATACGCACCATATGGAGTGCGGCGTACTGCTTACTGCAAAGTAATGTGAATCTTGTAGGGCAGGTAAGCGAAGCGCCACCTGCCAAAAAAGCCGGATGGCGCTTCGCTTATCCGGCCTAAAATGACAAAACCCTTTATTCTGGCAACTGGCTCTTGCGGCTACGCATACGAGAGCCAATCCAGAACACCAGCGCCACGGACAGTACCGCAGGCAGGAAGTTAGAGCCAATATCCGGGTATTCCGCACGCACCACGGTGCTGTACAGCAGCACACCCAGGATAAAACTGGCTGCGGCCAGCCCCGGTAACCCGACAGGCATGGTGCGGTTCAGATAACGTTGATGCAGGCAGTACACCGTCAGCACCAGCGCGATAATCGGGAAAATCGAGAACGGTACAATTGAGCTGAAAACCGCCGCAAACGTACCATTAATGGATAAGCCAGCGATCAATGCCAGCAACAGCGTTCCTTTATCCTGACCTGACTGTTTCATTACTCACCTTCACTCATCGTTTTGATGTGCCAACTTCTCTTGTTCACGGCGATACCAGTAGTACGCACCTTTAGAAATCATCCGCAGCTGCAATACCAGTCGCTCTTCGAGTTGCTTACGTTGTTCAATGCTGACGTCCAGCGCTTCGGCACCCGCGCTGAACACAATCGTCACCATCGCCTCAGCCTGTGCTTCGGTAAACGCACGCGGCATATGGTTTTCGAGTTCCAGATAGTCGGCAAGTTCCGCGATGAAATGCTGAATTTCACGCGCGACGGCGGCACGAAACGCGGCTGACGTCCCGGAACGCTCACGCAACAGCAGGCGAAACGCGTTAGGGTTATTGCCGATAAATTCCATAAACGTCGATACGGAGGTGCGGATCACGCTGCCGCCTTTGGCGATACGCTGACGCGCCTGACGCATAAGCTGGCGCAGCATTAAACCGCTCTCGTCGACCATGGTCAGGCCCAGTTCATCCACATCACGGAAATGACGATAGAAGGACGTTGGCGCAATCCCGGCCTCGCGCGCCACTTCACGCAGGCTCAAACTGGCAAAACTCCGCTCAGCACTCAGTTGACTGAATGCGGCTTCCACCAGCGAACGCCGGGTTTTCTCTTTTTGTTGTGCTCTTACGCCCATCACGATAGTTGAATCCTTCCAAAGGCCCGTTGGCACTATACCAGAGAATAAAATTAATCTGTTTACCTGGCTTTGTGAATGATTGTTTACGCGCGGTTTGTGCCCCACTGCCCGAAAAAAGCACAACGATAATTGGGTTACCCAGGCAATGATGTTATGATTCTGTTGCTTTTATGTATAAGAACAGGTAAGCCTTGCCATGCCACATTCCTACGATTACGACGCAATAGTTATTGGTTCCGGCCCCGGCGGCGAAGGTGCTGCTATGGGTCTGGTAAAACAGGGAGCCAGAGTAGCGGTGATTGAGCGCTACCATAATGTTGGCGGCGGTTGCACCCACTGGGGCACCATCCCTTCGAAAGCCCTCCGCCACGCCGTTAGCCGCATTATCGAATTTAACCAGAATCCACTTTACAGCGACCACTCCCGACTTCTTCGTTCCTCCTTTGCCGATATCCTGAATCACGCAGACACGGTCATTAACCAGCAGACGCGCATGCGTCAGGGTTTTTATGAGCGCAACCACTGTGAAATTCTGCAAGGCAACGCCCATTTTGTGGATGAACACACCCTGGCGCTGGAGTGCCACGACGGTTCGGTTGAGACGCTCACCGCTGAAAAATTTGTGATCGCCTGCGGTTCCCGTCCGTACCATCCGGCAGACGTGGACTTCTCGCACCCGCGCATTTACGACAGCGACTCCATCCTCAGCCTGCATCACGAGCCACGCCATGTGATCATCTATGGTGCGGGGGTGATTGGCTGTGAATACGCGTCGATCTTCCGCGGAATGGAGGTCAAAGTTGACCTGATTAACACCCGCGACCGCCTGCTGGCGTTCCTCGATCAGGAGATGTCCGACTCTCTCTCCTACCACTTCTGGAACAGCGGCGTGGTGATTCGCCACAACGAAGAGTACGAGAAGATTGAGGGCTGCGACGACGGTGTGATCATGCACCTGAAGTCTGGTAAGAAGCTGAAGGCAGACTGCCTGCTGTACGCCAACGGTCGTACCGGCAACACGGATTCATTGCAGCTGGAGAATATCGGGCTCGAAACCGACAGCCGCGGTCAGCTGAAGGTCAACAGCATGTATCAGACCGCGCTGCCGCACGTATACGCGGTGGGCGACGTGATTGGTTACCCAAGCCTGGCCTCCGCTGCGTACGATCAGGGCCGCATCGCCGCACAGGCGCTGGTGAAAGGTGAAGCGACGGCGCATCTGATCGAAGATATCCCGACGGGCATCTACACCATTCCGGAAATCAGTTCTGTCGGGAAAACCGAGCAGCAGCTGACGGCCATGAAGGTGCCTTACGAGGTGGGTCGTGCCCAGTTTAAACATCTGGCGCGGGCGCAAATCGTGGGGATGAGCGTGGGTACGCTGAAGATCCTGTTCCATCGCGAGACGAAAGAGATCCTCGGTATTCACTGCTTCGGTGAACGCGCGGCGGAAATCATTCACATCGGCCAGGCGATCATGGAGCAAAAAGGTGGTGGCAACACCATTGAGTACTTCGTTAACACCACCTTTAACTACCCGACCATGGCGGAAGCCTATCGGGTAGCCGCGCTGAACGGCTTAAACCGCCTGTTTTAACGCGCTGTCGAAATGGCCATCCATCGCACCGCGGATGGCCTCTGCCAGCTGCTCATAGCGGCTGCGCAGCGGTGACCCCGGACGATAAACCAGACCAATGGTGCGACGCGGCTCCGGCTTGATGCACGGCAGATAGACCACGCCATCGCGTTTACGCTCGTGCGGCACCGCCAGCGCCGGCAGCAGCGTAATACCGCTTCCCGCCGCCACCATATTACGCAGCGTTTCCAGACTGGTTGCGCGGAAATGGGTATCTTCGTCAGCGCCCGCTTCGAAGCAGAAGCCCATCGCCTGATCGCGCAGGCAGTGGCCGTCTTCCAGCATCAGCAGCTTTTCCCCGGCCAGATCGGCCATCGGCACGCGATCGCGGTTCGCCCATGGGTGATCTTCATAGATCGCCAGCATCATCGGTTCGTCGAACAGCGGGACTTCAATAAACGCTTCACTCTCTTTGACCAGCGCCAGAATCGCACAGTCGAGCTTGCCGCTGTCCAGCTGCGCCAGCAGCTGATGGGTTTGCGCTTCGTGCAGGTACATTTCGAGTTTCGGGAACGTCTGGTGCAGCATTGGAATGATTTGCGGCAACAGGTACGGGCCAACGGTTGGGATCAGGCCAATATGCAGCGGGCCGGACATCGCCTCCCCCTGCTGGCTTGCCATTTCCTTGAGCACTTTGACCTCGCGCAGCACGGTGCGCGCCTGATCCACCAGCAGCAGACCTGCCTGGGTGAACAGTACCTTACGACTGGTGCGCTCCAGCAGCATCACGCCCAGCTCATCTTCCAGCTTGCGGATCTGTCCGCTCAGGGTAGGCTGGCTGACGTGGCAGGAATCTGCCGCGCGGCGAAAATGGCGGTGCTCGGCTAACGCTACCAGGTATTCAAGATCACGAATATTCATTATTCATCCTCCGTCGCCACGATAGTTCATGGCGATAGATAGCATAGCAATGAACGATTATCCCTATCAAGCATTCTGTTGAATAATACGCCACATAGACGAGGCGGCCGTGTTTGACCCTTGACGTCCCCGCACCGTCAGCGAGTTTCTCTCAAAACTCGAAAAACTAAAGCCAACGTGAACTTTTGCGGACCCCGTGGTCCGCTTTTTTTTTGCAAAAAAAAGCCCAACTCAGGGTTGGGCTGGGGTTTTGTAGGTCGGGTCAGGCGAAGCCGCCACCCGACGTTTCAGGCATCAAATCAGGCGGTTTTTCGCATCCGCAATCGCCTGCGCCACCTGCTTCGGCGATACGCCGCCTTTCGCTGCACGCTTATCCAGGCAGGATTGCAGGGCCAGAATCGGATAGACGTCATCCCCGATAACCGCGCTGAATTTTTGCAGGTCGGCCAGCGCCAGCGCTTCAAGGGCTTTACCCTGACGAATCGCTTCCACTACCGCTTCGCCCACAATATGGTGCGCCTCGCGGAACGGTACGCCTTTCGCCACCAGGTAGTCCGCCAGCTCGGTGGAGTTAGCATAGCCCTGCTGCGCCGCTTCCTGACAGCGCGGACGTTTCACCTGAATGCCGTCCAGCACCAGCGCCCCCATGTGCAGACAGTCCAGCCAGGTGTCGAGCGCGTCGAACAGCCCTTCTTTGTCTTCCTGCATATCTTTGTTATACGCCAGCGGCAGCCCTTTCAGGGTCATCATCATGCCGGTGAGCGCGCCCTGCACGCGACCGCACTTGCCGCGGATCAGCTCCAGCGCGTCCGGGTTTTTCTTCTGCGGCATCAGGGATGAGCCTGAGGTCACGCGGTCGGACAGCTCCACGAAGCCCGCTTCGCCAGAGTTAAAGAAGATCAGGTCTTCGGCAAAGCGCGACAGGTGCACCATCCCGATAGAGGCATTCGACAGCAGCTCCAGCACGTGGTCACGATCAGAGACGCTGTCCAGGCTGTTGCGGGTGGCGGAAGCAAAGCCCAGCCAGCCTGCCAGCTGCTCGCGGTCGATTTCATATGCGGTACCGGCCAGCGCGCCGCTGCCCAGCGGGCTCACGTCCAGACGCGTTAGGGTATCCTGCAACCGGCTTTCATCACGCGCCAGCATCTCAACGTAGGCCAGACACCAGTGCGCGAACGTCACCGGCTGCGCGCGTTGCAGGTGGGTATAACCCGGCATCACCGCGTCCTGGTTGTTCTGCGCGGTTTCCACCAGCGCGCCCTGCAACTGACGATTTGCCGCCAGCAGTTCGCCTATGGTCTCTTTGCACCACAGCTTCAGGTCGGTCGCAACCTGGTCATTACGGCTACGGCCGGTATGCAGTTTTTTACCCAGCTGGCCGACTTTGTCGATGAGTTTGCCTTCCACCCAGCTGTGAATATCTTCGGCATCGCTCTGGAGGATTTGCTGCGGATCCAGACGCACCTCTTCCAGCAGGTTGTTCAGTGCCTCTTCCAGCTGCTGCTGTTCGTCTGCGGTCAGCACGCCAACGGTCACCAGCGCTTTGGACCAGGCCACAGAGCCGACGATATCCTGTTCGGCCAGGCGGTAGTCAAAGCGCAAAGAGTCGTTGAACTGTTTGAACCGCTGATCCGCTGCCTGTGTAAAACGCCCACCCCAAAGTGCCATAACGAATTTCCTTAATGATGATATTTTTGCCCGGTGGCGCTGCGCTTACCGGGCCTACAAAATTCCCGTAGGCCGGATAAGCGAAGCGCCATCCGGCACAGAATCTTAAGCCAGAATACGCGTACCAATCGGCGTACCGTTAAACAGCGCCGGAAGCTGCTCCGCGTGGCGCCAGGAGGCGATATCCACCGGGCGACCCAGCGTGCGCGCCGCATCCAGCGCCGCATTCACCTTAACGATCATGCCGTCGGTAATAATGCCCTGATCGATCAGCTGCTCGGCTTTTGCGGCGGTCATTTCCGCAATACGCTGGCCTTTGCCGTCCAGAATGCCGCTCACGTCGGAGAGCAGGATCAGGTCAGCGCCCAGCGTGGCCGCCAGGGCGGTTGCCGCCTGGTCCGCGTTGACGTTCATCAGCTCGCCCGCTTCGGTCACGCCGATAGAGCTCACTACCGGCAGAAAACCGCCTTCCAGCAGGGTGTTAATCAGCTTAGGCGAACCTGGCTGCGCCAGTCCAACATGGCCAAGCGCTTCGTCGAGCTGGGTTACTTTCACGCTATCGCCATCGCCCAGATAAAGGCCAACGGAGGCGATATGGTGTTTCTTCGCCCATGCCAGCAGCGTTTTGTTCGCCGTGCCCGCCAGCGCGCCGGTAATGATGTCAATCTGGTCAGCAGGGGTGACGCGCAGGCCATTTTTCTTTTTCACCGGCAGATTCAGCCCTTTCATCAGCTCATCCACCACGCAGCCGCCGCCGTGCACAATCACCAGCGGACGCTGGTGCGATTCGCGATAGTTCACCAGCGCGGTAAACAGGCGCTCCAGCGCTTCTTCGCTGTCCAGCAGCACACCACCGAGTTTGATAATTAATGGGTTCATCATCACACCTTAAATAAGAGCCTGCGTTTCAGGGAAGCCGAAACGAATATTTGCACACTGCATTGCCTGCGCGGCAGCGCCTTTCAGTAAGTTATCTTCTGCGGCGACCACAATCAGATGTTCGCCCTGTACGGCAAAGCCAATGTCGCAGAACGGCAGGCCAACCACGTTTTTCAATGCCGGCACGCCTTTGTCGTACAGACGCACCAGCGGTTTATCCGCGTATGCCTGCGTGAAGGCCTCGCTCACCTGCGCCTGGGTCACGCCCGGCTTCAGGCGGCAGGTAATGGTTTCGAGGATCCCGCGCGGGAAACTGCCGAGGTGCGGGGTGAAGATCACCTCCGCGCCCAGATGCGTGGTGATTTCAGGGTGATGACGGTGATTGAACACGCCATACGGCTGAAGGCTCACTTCGCAGAAGCTGTTGGAGATAGCGGCCTTGCGCCCTGCTCCGCTCACGCCGCTGGTGGCGTTGATCACCGGCCACTGGTGCAGATCCAGCAGACCGGCGTCGATCAATGGCTTCAGGGAGAGCTGCGCCGCCGTCGGGTAGCAGCCCGGCACGGCAATCAGGTTCGCTTCTTTCAGTTTATCGGCGCTCCACTCCGCCAGACCGTAGACCGCTTTTTCAAGCAGATCCGGATGCTGATGGGAGAAACCGTAATATTTTTCGTAGAACGCGCTTTCGTTTACGCGAAACGCGCCGGAGAGGTCAAAGACCACGCAGCCGGCCGCTAAAAATTGCGGTGCCAGGTCGTGGCTGACTTCATGCGCCGTGGCTAAAAACACCACGTCAACGCCATCGGTGAACTCGCTGATGTCGGACATCGGCTGCAACGGCAGATCAACAATGCCTTTAAGCTGCGGATGCAAATCAGAAATTAACTTTCCGGCATCATTGCTTTGCGCTGACACGGTCAAAGCGGTTATGGTCATATGAGGGTGGCGATTTACGTAGCTTACAAGCTCTGCGCCCGCATAACCGCTAGCGCCTACAATCAGCGTATTCAACATCGGGTTCCTTTATGCTCAACGTTAATGTATTTTTATTCACATTTATTGCATGAATATTGATACTATCACGACCTAAGGTGTGTCAACAATGAAAATGAACTTACCGCCATTTATCGAGATTTACCGCGCCCTGATTGCCACACCCTCCATCAGCGCGACGGAAGAAGCGCTGGATCAGAGCAATGAGTCTTTAATCAATCTGCTGGCGGGTTGGTTTAGCGATCTTGGGTTTAACGTTGAGGTTCAGCCCGTCCCTGGAACACGCCACAAATTTAACCTGCTCGCCAGTACCGGAACCGGCGCGGGCGGCCTGCTGCTGGCAGGACATACCGACACCGTGCCGTTTGACGATGGCCGCTGGACGCGCGATCCGTTCACGCTGACCGAACACGACAACAAGCTCTACGGTCTCGGCACGGCGGACATGAAAGGCTTCTTCGCCTTTATCCTCGACGCGCTGCGTGACGTGGACGTGACAACCCTGAAAAAGCCGCTCTACATTCTGGCGACCGCCGATGAAGAGACCAGCATGGCGGGTGCACGTTATTTCTCTGAAAACACAGCGATTCGCCCGGACTGCGCGATCATCGGCGAGCCCACCTCTCTGCAACCGATTCGTGCGCACAAAGGCCATATTTCTACCGCGGTGCGCGTGCTGGGCCAGTCCGGTCACTCCAGCGATCCGGCGCGCGGCGTGAACGCCATTGAGCTGATGCACGACGCCATTGGCCGCATCATGACCCTGCGCGACGATTTGAAAGAGCGTTATCACTACGAGGCGTTTACCGTGCCTTATCCAACGCTGAACCTCGGTAGCCTGCACGGCGGCGATGCGTCCAACCGTATCTGCGCCTGCTGCGAACTGCATATGGATATTCGTCCTCTGCCGGGCATGACGCTGAGCGATCTGGATGGCCTGCTGAACGAAGCGCTGGCTCCGGTAAGCGAGCGCTGGCCGGGACGCCTGACGGTCTCTGAACTGCATCCGCCGATTCCAGGCTACGAATGCCCGCCAGACCATCAGCTGGTTCAGGTCGTGGAAAAACTGCTCGGCGAGAAAACCGACGTTGTGAACTACTGCACCGAAGCGCCGTTTATTCAGACCCTGTGCCCAACGCTGGTTCTTGGTCCTGGCTCCATTAACCAGGCCCATCAGCCGGATGAGTACCTGGAAACCCGCTTCATCAAGCCCACCCGCGAACTGATTACCCAGGTTGTGCACCACTTCTGTTGGCATTAATGACGCTTCCCCTCTCCCTGGAGAGGGGAAAATCCCGCGATCTCCGTCACATTCCCATAAGCATCTCTTATCTGACGCGAAGCGAATTAAATTTCGTAAATTGCCCGCATTTATTCGTTTGCTGAACCGTTTTCGCAGCAATTGACGACGGGGGTTTTACGTGGCTTTATAAAGGGAGATGACAAAATAATGTCCAGAAGATTTTCGCCTGGGCATAAACAAAAATGATGGGGTGACTGGGTTTTTATGAACGAACAATATTCCGCGTTGCGTAGTAATGTCAGCATGCTCGGCAAAGTGCTTGGAGATACCATCAAAGACGCATTAGGGGAGAACATCCTCGACCGCGTTGAAACCATCCGCAAGCTATCCAAATCTTCCCGTGCCGGTAACGAGGCCAATCGTCAGGAGCTGCTCACCACCTTGCAGAACCTTTCTAACGATGAGCTGCTGCCCGTTGCCCGCGCCTTTAGCCAGTTCCTGAACCTGGCAAACACCGCTGAGCAATACCACAGCATTTCGCCAAAAGGCGAAGCGGCCAGCAACCCGGAAGTCATTGCCCGCACCCTTCGTAAACTCAAAGACCAGCCCGACCTCAACGAAGCGACCATCAAAAACGCGGTGGAATCCCTTTCGCTGGAGCTGGTTCTGACCGCTCACCCAACCGAAATCACCCGTCGTACGCTGATCCACAAAATGGTGGAAGTGAACAACTGCCTGAAGCAGCTGGATAACAAAGACATTGCCGACTACGAACGTAACCAGCTGATGCGCCGTCTGCGCCAGCTGATTGCCCAGTCCTGGCACACCGATGAAATTCGTAAGCATCGCCCAAGCCCGGTCGACGAAGCCAAATGGGGCTTTGCGGTGGTGGAAAACAGCCTGTGGGAAGGGGTGCCTAACTACCTGCGCGAGCTGAACGAACAGCTGGAAGAGAACCTCGGCTATCGCCTGCCGGTAGACTTTGTGCCGGTTCGCTTTACCTCCTGGATGGGCGGCGACCGCGACGGCAACCCGAACGTGACGGCGGAAATCACCCGTCACGTCCTGCTGCTGAGCCGCTGGAAAGCGACCGACCTGTTCCTGAAAGATATTCAGGTGCTGATCTCCGAGCTGTCGATGGTAGAAGCGACGCCGGAACTGCGTGCGCTGGCCGGTGAAGAAGGTGCCAGCGAGCCGTACCGTTTCCTGATGAAAAAACTGCGCGGCCAGCTGCTTGCAACTCAGGCCTGGCTGGAAGCGCGCCTGAAAGGCCAGCGCCTGCCGAAGCCAGAAGGTCTGCTGAGCCAGAACGAACAGCTCTGGGAACCGCTATATGCCTGTTATAAATCGCTCCAGGCCTGCGGAATGGGCATCATTGCGAATGGCGAACTGCTCGATACCCTGCGTCGCGTGAAGTGTTTCGGCGTACCGCTGGTGCGTATCGACGTCCGTCAGGAAAGTACCCGCCATACCGAAGCGCTGGGCGAACTGACCCGCTATCTCGGCATCGGCGACTATGAAAGCTGGTCCGAAGCCGACAAGCAGGCGTTCCTGATCCGCGAGCTGAACTCCAAGCGCCCTCTGCTGCCGCGTAACTGGGAGCCAAGCAATGACACCCGCGAAGTGCTCAACACCTGTAAAGCGATCGTGGATGCGCCGAAAGGATCGGTGGCCGCCTATGTGATCTCCATGGCGAAAACCCCGTCCGACGTGCTGGGCGTTCACCTTCTGCTGAAAGAAGCGGGCATCGACTACGCTCTGCCTGTCGCGCCGCTGTTTGAGACCCTCGACGACCTGAACAACGCCAACGACGTGATGACCCAGCTGCTTAACATCGACTGGTATCGCGGCTTTATTCAGGGCAAACAGATGGTGATGATTGGCTATTCCGACTCCGCGAAAGATGCGGGCGTGATGGCGGCGTCCTGGGCTCAGTATCAGGCTCAGGATGCGCTGATCAAAACCTGCGAGAAAGCCGGTATTGAGCTGACCCTGTTCCACGGACGCGGCGGCTCCATTGGCCGCGGTGGCGCACCTGCTCACGCGGCGCTGCTCTCTCAACCACCGGGAAGCCTGAAAGGCGGCCTGCGCGTGACCGAGCAGGGCGAGATGATCCGCTTCAAATACGGTCTGCCGGAAGTGACCATCAGCAGCCTGTCGCTCTATACCAGTGCGATCCTGGAAGCGAACCTGCTGCCGCCGCCGGAGCCAAAAGAGTCCTGGTGCCGCATCATGGACGAGCTGTCAGACATCTCCTGCGACCTGTACCGCGGCTACGTGCGTGAAAACAAAGACTTCGTGCCTTACTTCCGTTCAGCAACGCCTGAGCAGGAGCTGGGTAAACTGCCGCTGGGTTCACGTCCGGCCAAGCGTCGCCCGACCGGCGGCGTCGAGTCCCTGCGCGCCATTCCGTGGATCTTCGCCTGGACGCAAAACCGCTTAATGCTGCCCGCCTGGCTGGGTGCCGGTGCGGCGCTGCAAAAAGTGGTGGAAGACGGTAAGCAGAGCGAGCTGGAAACCATGTGCCGCGACTGGCCGTTCTTCTCCACTCGCCTGGGCATGCTGGAGATGGTCTTCTCGAAAGCCGACCTGTGGCTGGCGGAATACTACGATCAGCGCCTGGTGAAACCAGAACTGTGGACGCTGGGTAAAGAGCTGCGCGAGCTGCTGGAAGGCGACATCAAGGTGGTGCTGGATATCGCCAACGATTCCCATCTGATGGAAGACCTGCCGTGGATCGCCGAATCAATCCAGTTGCGTAATATCTACACCGACCCGCTGAACGTTTTACAGGCTGAACTGCTGCACCGTTCCCGCCTGGCGGAAGAGGAAGGTAAAGAGCCGGATCCGCGCGTTGAACAGGCGCTGATGGTGACGATTGCCGGCGTTGCGGCGGGTATGCGTAACACCGGTTAATGCTTAATGCCCGGCAGCGCTAAGCCTGCCGGGCACATCTCGATCTTCCCTCTTCCCTACCGCCCGTAAGGCAATCACGCTTCCCTTAGACATAGCGCAACAAATGTCCGGCACGCCGGGAGTAGAGTCACTCTCAGAGCCGTTCGAACAGGACAGGATTTACCTCAAACACTAAGGGAGTAATGTTATGGACCGTATTATTCAATCCCCGGGAAAATACATCCAGGGTGCTGATGTGCTCACCCGTCTCGGCGACTATCTGAAGCCGCTGGCAGCCCGCTGGCTGGTGGTGGGCGATAAGTTTGTGCTGGGTTTTGCTGAAGAAACCCTGCGCCAGAGCTTCAGACAAGCCGATCTCCACGCCGAAATTGCGCCGTTTGGCGGCGAATGTTCGCAAAATGAAATCGATCGTCTGAAAAAACTGGCCGACAGCGCCGACTGTCTGGCAGTGCTGGGTATCGGCGGCGGTAAAACGCTAGATACTGCCAAAGCGCTTGCGCACTTTATGAACGTTCCGGTTGCCGTTGCCCCGACCATCGCCTCCACCGATGCGCCGTGCAGCGCCCTGTCCGTGATTTACACCGACAGCGGTGAGTTCGAGCGTTATCTGATGCTGCCGCACAACCCGAACATGGTGATTGTCGACACCAAAGTGGTGGCGGGTGCACCGGCTCGCCTGCTCGCCGCCGGGATTGGCGACGCGCTGGCTACCTGGTTTGAAGCGCGCGCCTGCTCGCGCAGCGGCGCCACGACCATGGCAGGCGGCAAGTGCACGCAGGCGGCGCTAGCGCTGGCAGAGCTGTGCTACAACACGCTGGTTGAAGAGGGTGAGAAAGCGATGCTGGCGGCAGAGCAGCACGTGGTGACGCCCGCGCTGGAACGCATTATCGAAGCCAACACCTATCTCAGCGGCGTGGGTTTTGAAAGCGGCGGTCTGGCGGCGGCGCACGCCATTCACAACGGCATGACGGCGGTACCGGATGCACATCATTTCTACCACGGTGAAAAGGTCGCGTTCGGCACGCTGACGCAGCTAGTTCTGGAGAACGCGCCGGTTGAAGAAATAGAGACCGTCGCCGCACTTTGCCACAGCGTTGGGCTGCCGATCACCCTGGCGCAGCTAAACATCAAAGAGGATATCCCGGCCAAAATGCGGCTGATTGCGGAAGCGTCCTGTGCCGAAGGGGAAACCATCCACAACATGCCTGGCGGCGTAACGGCGGATCAGGTGTATGCGGCGCTGCTGGTTGCGGACCAGTACGGACAGCGTTTCCTTCAGGAGTGGGAGTAATAAAAAAGCCGGGTGGCGCTGCGCTTACCCGGCTTACATGGCACTTTAATTTGTAGGCCGGGTAAGGCGTAGCGGTATGAACCGGAAACATGGGTAACACTTTAGACCGGATACATGGGTAACAGTTATAACTGGCATAGAAGAGGAGACTCGCTATGCCCTGGACTGAGACCCGACCTATGCAACGCCTTGATTTTATCCGTGCCTGCCATGCAGGTACGGACTCCTTCTCCGCTCTTTGCCGTCTTTTTGGCATCAGCCGTAAAACAGGCTATAAATGGCTTCAGCGGTTTGACCCTTCTGACCTGTCATCTCTCTCTGACCGGTCGCGTGCGCCACGCTCCCACTCCCGGACGGTTCCCGATTATATCGTCGGCCACCTGACTGCCCTGCGTCAAAAACACCCTGACTGGGGCCCCAAAAAACTGCGGATGTGGCTCCTCAACCATCATGTCGATTTTACCGTACCTGCTGCCAGCACTGTCGGCGATATCCTCAAGCGTGAAGGCCTGGTTCCGGATAAAAAGCGAAAACGCAGAACCCCGGGCAATCGCCAGCCCCTGACCATCATCAGTGAAAACAATCAGGTCTGGAGCGCTGATTTTAAAGGTAAGTTCAGGCTGCTGAGCAGAGAGTACTGCCATCCCTTCACCCTGACCGACAATCACAGCCGGTATCTTCTGAGCTGCCGGGGAACGGACCGGGAGAGTGAGCCCTTCGTCAGACAGTGCCTGACAGATGCGTTCCTGGAATACGGTCTGCCGGAAGTGCTCAGAACCGATAACGGTCAGCCCTTCGCGGGAACAGGAATAGCCGGATTAAGTCGCCTTGCCGTCTGGCTAATCAAGCTGGGCATCAGGCCGGAGCGTATCAGAAAGGGTCATCCGGAAGAAAATGGCCGCCATGAGCGAATGCACCGCTCCCTGAAAAGTGCAGTGAAACAGGGCAACACCTTCATGACGATGGAAGAACAACAGCGGTGGTTCAGTGACTATCGGGAAGAATTTAACTACGAAAGGCCGCATGAGGCACTGGCGGGTGCAACGCCCGGAACGGTGTGGCAACCCTCGAAGCGACAGTGGGATGGCCGTGTTCCTGACTATGCCTATCCGTCAGGAGGAACGGTCTACAGGGTGAAATCGAGGGGGACACTCTATATGGGGAAAAAGGGGACGGTGTTCCTGAGTGAAGCGCTGACTGATGAGTACATCATGCTGGAAGAACAAGATGATGGCCTTGAGGCCATCATCTTTAACGGAATAACACTTGCGTACTATGACCGAAAAACCCAGAGTGTGCTCCGGATAGACTAAAAGTGTTACCTATGTTCCCGGTCTGATCTGTCACCTATGTATCCGGTCATACATAGCCGCCACCCGGCACAAGGGTTACTTCACGTCAAAGCGGTCCAAATCCATCACTCGCGCCCATGCGGCAACGAAATCACGAACGAACTTTTCGTGCGCATCGCTGCTGGCGTAAACCTCGGCCAGCGCGCGCAGGACGGCGTTTGAACCGAAGACCAGGTCAGCGCGGGTGGCGGTGTATTTCACCTCGCCGCTGGCGCGATCGCTCCCGGCAAACAGTTCGTTTGAGTCGTCGGTCGCTTTCCACTGGGTGTTCATATCCAGCAGGTTCACGAAGAAATCGTTGCTCAGCACGCCCTCGCGGTTAGTGAACACGCCATTCTTACTGCCGTCGAAGTTTGCACCCAGTACGCGCAGGCCGCCGATCAGCACCGTCAGCTCCGGCGCGGTCAGGGTCAGCTGCTGGGCTTTGTCGATCAGCAGCGACTCGGTGGTAGATACATCCACCTGTGCGCGATAGTTACGGAAACCGTCGGCAATCGGCTCGAGCAGGTTAAACATCTCGATATCCGTCTGGTCCTGACGCGCGTCCACGCGGCCCGGGGTGAACGGCACATTGACGTAAACGCCTGCCGCTTTCGCTGCCTGCTCAACGCCCACCACACCCGCCAGCACGATGATATCCGCAAGTGACGCTTTGTTGGTGGTGCGCTGGATCGCTTCCAGCGCCGGCAGCGCGCGAACCGCCGCGGCGTTAACGTCCCAGTCGCGCTGAGGCGCCAGCGCCAGACGTGCACCGTTGGCGCCGCCACGCTTGTCGCCGCCGCGGAAGGTGGATGCCGACGCCCAGGCCACGGAAACCAGCTCGCTCACGGAGAGTCCCGAGGCCGCGATTTCCGCTTTCAGGCTTTCGATATCTTCCTGAGTCGGATGGAACACCGGCTGAGGCAGCGGATCCTGCCAAATCAGATCTTCCTTCGGCACTTCCGGACCAATGTACCGCGCTTTTGGCCCCATATCGCGGTGGGTCAGCTTGAACCAGGCGCGCGCAAAGGCTTCATTGAAGGCCTGCGGATCGTTCAGGAAGCGACGGGAAATTTTTTCGAATTCCGGGTCAAAGCGCAGCGTCAGGTCGGTGACCAGCATGGTTGGCTTGCGTTTTTTCGACGGGTCGAACGGGTCAGGCATGATCTCTGGCGCATCCACGGCTTCAAACTGAATCGCGCCCGCCGGGCTGCGGGTCTGCACCCATTCGTACTTGAACAGGTTCTCGAAGAAGTAGTTGCTCCACTGGGTCGGGGTTTGCGACCAGATGACTTCCAGCCCGGAGGTAATGGCGTCAGCGCCAATTCCGGTGCCGTGGGTGCTGGTCCAGCCTAAGCCCTGCGCTTCAATCGGCGACGCTTCCGGGTCGGTGCCCACGTGCGTGGCTTCCCCTGCGCCGTGCGTTTTACCGAGCGTATGACCGCCAGCAATCAGCGCGACGGTCTCTTCGTCGTTCATGCCCATGTTGCCAAAGGTGGCGCGGATTGCCGCCGCCGCAGACAACGGTTCACCGCTGGCGTTTGGCCCTTCCGGGTTAACGTAAATCAGGCCCATTTCAGTGGCCGCCAGCGGGCGCTTCGCCAGCGCTTCCGGGTCACGGTGGGTCAGCCAGGCTTTTTCATCGCCCCAGTTCACGTCCAGATCCGGTTCCCAGACGTCTTCACGCCCGGCACCGAAACCAAAGGTGCGGAAGCCGGAGTTCTCCAGCGCCACGTTACCCGCGAGGATAAACAGGTCGGCCCAGGAGATTTTTTGTCCGTATTTTTGCTTGATTGGCCACAGCAGGCGGCGCGCCTTGTCTAGGCTGACGTTATCCGGCCAGGAGTTCAGGGGTGCGAAGCGCTGCTGACCGCGACCTGCGCCGCCGCGACCATCAACGGAGCGATAGGTGCCCGCGCCGTGCCAGGCCATACGGATAAACAGGCCCGCATAGCTGCCCCAGTCGGCAGGCCACCACGGCTGAGAATCGGTTAACAGGGCCTTGAGGTCGCCCTTAAGGGCAGAATAGTCGAGCTTGCTGAATTCTTTGCGGTAGTCGAAGTCTTCACCCAGTGGGTTTGAACGGCTGGAGTGTTGATTAAGTAGATCGATGCGGAGTTGTTTAGGCCACCACTCTTTGCTGCTGGTACCTGCACCCGCGCTATGATCGACGCCGCCCTGATGGAACGGACATTTGCCGGCGGATGCCGCGTTATTGGTCTCGTCTGACATGCTCATCGCTATGCTCCCTTTACAGTGTTACCGTTACGATATACACCACTAGCGATAAGAGATAGTTGAATTAATCCACAGATTCGATAGTTAATACCTTTTAACTATCGGTTCGATTAAAAATCCCTCATCTTTGTGAGGGATTTTGCTTTACAGCGCAGGACGAACGCCCAGCGTGTGGCAAATGGCGTAACTCATTTCCGCGCGGTTCAGCGTGTAGAAGTGGAAATCCTTCACCCCTTCGCGGCTCAAGATCTTCACCATGTCCATGGCGATATTGGCGCCCACCAGCTTGCGGGTTTCCGGATCGTCGTCCAGCCCTTCGTACATTTTGGACATCCACAGCGGAATGCGCACGTTGGTCATATCGGCGAACTTCTTCGCCTGTTTGAAGTTCGAGACCGGCAAAATGCCCGGAATGATTTCAACATCAATACCCGCCGAGACGCAGCGGTCGCGAAAGCGCAGGTAGCTTTCCACGTCAAAGAAGAACTGAGTAATCGCGCGGTTGGCACCGGCCTCCACTTTACGCTTCAGGTTAAGCAGGTCTGCCTGGGCGCTTTTCGCTTCCGGGTGTACTTCAGGATACGCCGCAACGGAAATATCGAAGTCCGCCACCTCTTTCAGCAGCCCGACCAGATCGGCAGCAAACATTTCTGGCTTACCGCTGCCCGGCGGAAGGTCGCCGCGCAGGGCCACAATGTGGCGAATGCCGTTATTCCAGTAGTCCTGAGCGATGGCGCGCAGCTCGTCGCGGGTGGCGTCGATACAGGTCAGGTGCGGTGCCGCTTCCAGGCCGGTTCGGTCTTTAATGCCCTTAATGATGCTGTGCGTGCGGTCACGCTCGCCGGAGTTGGCGCCGTAGGTTACGGAAACAAACTTCGGTTTAAGACTGCTCAGGCGATCGATAGAGCTCCACAGGGTTTGCTCCATTTCACTGGTGCGCGGCGGGAAAAATTCAAAAGAGACGTTAATCTGGCCGTTAACTTCTGCCAGGCTCTGATTCAGGGCTTCCCGCTGGTTGGCGTGAAAAAAGCTCATACCTTACCTCTACCTTTCGCGTGTCGTTGTTTATTGTGCTGTGAACTTCTATACGTTTAGACGTCCAGATGTAAAAATGACGGAAAAGCGGAGTGGCGTCAACTGAAATAATCAACAATAACGGTGAGGATTGCTCAGGGAAGATGAGGGGCGTTCATGATGGGGGTGAGTGCGGTCTGCCGCCCTCACCCTAACCCTCTCCACGGGGAGAGGGAACAAGAGAAATTACAGCAGCTTAGCCAGACGGTTGATGTCAGACTGGATTGCCCCGGCGGTGACATCGCGTCCCGCGCCCGGGCCACGGATCACCAGCGGGTTATCGCGGTACCAGCGGCTTTCAATGGCGAAGACGTTATCACACGGCAGCAGAGCGGCCAGCGGATGCTCAGGACGTACCGCCTCCACGCCCACGCGCGCTTTACCGTTCGCCTCGAAGCGTGCCACGTAGCGCAGTACCAGGCCCATCTCGTTTGCCGCTTCCAGACGCTGCACCATCTGCTCGTTCAGCTCGTCGCCGTTCTCAAAGAAATGATCAACGGACCCTTCCTCGCAGCCCGCAGGCACCAGCGACTCAACGCGCACCTGACCCGGCTCAATGTCGTAGCCCGCTTCACGCGCCAGGATCACCAGCTTGCGCATCACGTCTTTACCGGCAAGGTCAACGCGCGGATCCGGCTCGGTTAAGCCCTGCTGCCACGCTTGATCCACCAGGTCGGTGAACGGAACGGTGCCATCAAACTGCAAAAACAGCCAGGAGAGCGTGCCGGAGAAGATGCCGCTCAGCGCCAGAATGCTGTCGCCGCTTTCAATCAGATCACGCACGGTATGGTTAACCGGCAGACCTGCACCAACGGTGGCGTTGTAAAGCCAGTGACGGCCCGTTTTTTCAAACGCGTCGTGGATCTGGCGATATTTATCGGTGCTGCTCGCTCCCGCCAGCTTGTTGGCGCTGATGACGTGGAAACCGTGGCTGGCGAAATCCAGATACTGATCGGCCAGCTGTTCGCTGGCGGTAACGTCCAGCACCACCAGATCGTCATACGGGTGCGCGCGCATCCACAGGAACAGCGACTCTTCATCCTGCTCAACGGCTTCATCGTTAAAGAAGGCCAGCGCCCGGCTGGCGTCCAGCCCTTCGTAGTTCAGCAGGCTGCGGCGGCTGTCCACCACGCCCGCAAGAATAAATTCGAATCCGGTACGCGCCGAAAGCGTCACCTGCTCACGAGCGAACAGCTCCAGCCAGCGAGAACCGATATTCCCTTTCCCGAACAGCACCAGGCCGATGCGTTTCTCCGCGCGGAACAAAGAGGTGTGCAGACCCTGAATCAGGCTCTCAGTTGGCCCTTTACGCAGCACGGCAACCAGGCTGATGCCCTCTTCCGACTGCCAGGTAAATTCAACCGGCTGGCCTTTCAGCTGCTGCCAGAAGCGGTGGCAGTGCAGCGGGTTACGGGTGACGCCCGCGCCCACCATCGCCACCAGCGCCAGCCCCTGACGCAGGCGAAGCTCGCCCGGCAGGCCCGCTTCATCAAGAATTTTTAATGCGCTGTCCACCACTTCGGCGGTATAGCAGAACTGCAACAGCTGACGGTCATTATGCACGCCAACGGCCAGCGGACGCACCTGCGCACGTTTCAGGATGGTATCGATATCTTTATGCGCCAGCCTGAAGTCCTGGCCCGCAGGCACCTGGAACTCAATCAGGCAGATGTCATCGTGACTGGTGACAATGCGCGCCCCCGTGCCGGATGCCAGCACGCGCTCGATGCGGGTGGAACCCTGATCCGGCGTGTAGCTACAGCGTAGTTGCAGGTCAATGTCGCTGCCGGAAACCGGCTGTAGCGTGCGCGCATGCAGCACCGGGGCCGCCAGACGCGCCAGCTCGCTCGCTTCGTCGAGACGCAGCAGCGGCAGCAGGCAGGCATCTTTTACTTTACGCGGATCCGCGCTGTACACACCCGCGACATCGCTCCAGATGGTGACGCGGGATACGCCCGCCAGGGCACCGATCTGCGTTGCCGAGTAGTCAGAGCCGTTACGGCCCAGCAGTACGGTTTCGCCCGCGTTGCTGCGGCTGATAAAGCCGGTGACGACAATACGTTTCCCGGGATGTTGCACCAGCAGCTGTTGCAGCAGCGGGTAGGACAGCCCTTCGTCCACCTGCGGCTGTGCGGCGCGTTCCGCGCGCAGGAAATCACGCGCGTCGAGCCAGGCGGCGTCCACGCCGAGATGTTGCAGCACGGCGGCCATCAGGCGCGCGGACCACACTTCACCGTGACCCACCACTTCGGCATACACCGCATCGGTGATCCCGCTGTCCAGCAGGGCCGCCAGACGCTCAAGGTCGTGCGTGAAGGCGCTAATCAGCCCGTCCGCCACGTCCGCAGGCAGCAGGCCGGCAATCAGCTCGCTCTGGTAACGACGTAAAGACTGTTGCACCTGATGCGCAGAGAGGCGATCGGTCTGGCTCAGTTTCAGCCAGCTGATCAACTGGTTGGTGGTGCTGCCCGCCGCTGAGACAACCATCATGTCCCCCGGCTGTGAATACTCGGTCATGATCCCTGCGACACGCAGGTAACATTTCACATCAGCAAGACTACTACCACCAAACTTGTGCAGCTGACGACCCTTCGCCCCTGCCTGCGCTATCACACTCATGATTACCCCTTGGCTGCGACCCGGAAGCCATTTTCCAGGTCGGCAATTAAATCTTCAGAATCTTCAATACCGGTCGAGATACGCAGCAGCGTCTCGGAAATCCCGGCGGCGGCACGTGCTTCCGGTGCCATACCTGCGTGCGTCATGGTTGCGGCGTGGGAGATCAAGCTCTCAACTCCCCCTAAGGATTCCGCCAGCGTAAACAATGACAGCCCGCTCAGGAAGCGACGCAGCGTTTGCTCGTCACCATCCAGTTCAAAACTTAACATCGCGCCAAATCCCTTCTGCTGGCGCGCGGCAATCTCGTGCCCCTGGTTTTCCGGCAGCGACGGGTGATAAAGCTTCTTCACCAGCGGCTGGGTTTGCAGGAAATCCACGATCGCCTGGGCATTACGCTGCGCCACGTCCATACGCGGCGACAGCGTGCGGATGCCGCGCAACAGCAGGTAGCTGTCGAACGCGCCCGCGGTGACGCCGATGTTATTGGCCCACCATGCCAGTTCCGTGACAACGTCGGGATCTTTTGCAATCACCACGCCCGCCACCACGTCAGAATGGCCGTTCAGATATTTAGTGCATGAATGCAACACCAGATCGGCACCCAGTGCCAGTGGGTTCTGAAGGGCCGGACTGAGGAACGTATTATCCACTACACTTATCGCTCCCGCATCCCTTGCGAGCTGACAAATTTTCGCAATGTCGACAACGCGCAACAATGGATTGCTTGGACTTTCCACCAGAACCAGCTTCGGCTGCTCGGCAAGCGCCTGTTTCAGCGCCTGTTCGTCGTTTTGATCGACAAACAGCACGCGATAGCAGCCACGCTTTGCCAGGCTGTCAAAAAGACGATAGCTGCCGCCGTAACAGTCGTGCGGTGCTACAAGCAGATCGCCAGGCTTCAGGAACACCGTGGTCACCAGGTGAATAGCAGACATGCCGGTATTGGTTAATACCGCACCCGCGCCGCCTTCCAGTTCCGCCAGCGCGCGCTGCGTAACGTCACGCGTAGGATTGCCGCGACGCGAGTAATCATGTGCGCGGGGTTCATTAAATCCGGTGAAATTGTAGGTACTGGAGAGATGAATCGGCGGGACAACGCAGCCGTACTGCTCGTCATCATTCAATCCGCTACGCACTGCGATGGTGGCCTGTTTACGCGTCATGGTGAGGGCTTCCTGGCGAATGAGGTGAAAAGTCAGGCACCAGAGTAAACATTGAAAGTATGGACGTCAATACATCTGGACATCTAAACTTCTTTGCGTATAGATTGAGCAATGCGCAAATAGCCGTTAAAATTATATGCTTTAGGACACGCTACAGCGGCAATATCCGTGCCTCGGTATCGTCTCTACGGTAAACTACGCAAGATTACGGTTCAAAACCCGTCAGTTACCGGTTTTGCGCCTTTAGATTAATGACTGAGAGGATTAAAGGTATCTCATGGCTGAATGGAGCGGCGAATATATCAGCCCATACGCTGAGCACGGTAAGAAGAGTGAGCAAGTCAAGAAAATCACGGTTTCCATTCCTCTGAAGGTGTTGAAGATCCTCACCGATGAACGCACGCGTCGTCAGGTGAACAACCTGCGTCACGCCACCAACAGCGAATTGCTGTGCGAAGCGTTCCTGCATGCGTTTACTGGTCAACCGTTGCCAAACGATGAAGATCTGCGCAAAGAGCGCAGTGACGAAATCCCGGAAGAGGCGAAGGTGATCATGCGTGAGCTGGGCATCGACCCGGAGACGTGGGAATACTGAGAAGCGGATACAAAAAAGGCACCTTGCGGTGCCTTTTTTTCGGGAAACTTATTTAGCGCCCGGGATGCTGAAACGCTTGTTGAAGCGGTCAACACGGCCACCGGTTGCAACATCACGCTGCTTACCAGTGTAGAACGGGTGGCATTTGCCGCACACGTCCAGGTTCAGATCGTGACCCACGGTGGAGCGGATCTGGATAGAGTTACCGCAAGAGCAGTTTGCAGTAATCATTTCGTATTTCGGGTGAATATCTTTTTTCATGGGAGAACCTCAGTTAAGGCCGCGTCGCTCTTCCAGCCCTAACGCCAGACACCACGCGATGTTGAATGTAAGTTCTTTGGCGTAAAATACACCAAAGGCGGCGAATCATACAGAATTTGACCAACGTATGCAAACTGATCCGCACGCCGCTTTCACTAATGTGTATACTAACGCGCCACTTTTCAAGTCAGGAAGATTCGATGCCCGTCGCTCACGTTGCCCTGCCCGTTCCGCTTCCCCGTACCTTTGACTACCTGCTGCCCGACAGCATGAGCGCCAAAGCGGGCTGTCGCGTGACCGTGCCGTTTGGCAAACAGCAGCGCGTCGGGATCGTAGTGTCCATCAGCGATAAAAGCGAACTGCCCCTTAACGAGCTGAAATCGGTCGTTGAGGTGCTGGACGATGAACCGGTTTACTCTTCCAGTACCTGGCGGCTGCTGCTGTGGGCAGCGGATTACTATCACCATCCGGTTGGCGACGTCCTGTTCCACGCCCTGCCCATCATGCTGCGTCAGGGCAAGCGCGCCAGCCATGCGCCCATGTGGTACTGGTTTGCCACCGAACAGGGTCAGGCGGTCGACATTAATAGCCTGAAGCGCTCGCAGAAACAGCAGCAGGCGCTGGCCGCGCTGCGCCAGGGGAAAATCTGGCGCCATCAGGTCGACGAGCTTGAGGTGAGCGAAACCGCGTTACAGGCATTAAGGAAGAAAGGGCTGAGCGAGCTGGCCAGCGAAGCACCTGCCCTTCACGACTGGCGCGACGGCTTTTCCGTGTCGGGCGATCGCCTGCGTCTGAATACCGAGCAGGCCACCGCCGTGGGCGCGATTCACAGCGCCGCCGATCGTTTCTCTGCCTGGCTGCTGGCGGGCGTCACCGGCTCCGGTAAAACCGAAGTTTATCTGAGCGTGCTGGAAAACGTGCTCGCGCAGGGGAAACAGGCGCTGGTGATGGTGCCGGAAATCGGCCTGACGCCGCAAACCATCGCCCGCTTCCGTGAACGCTTTAACGCGCCCGTTGAAGTGCTGCACTCCGGCCTGAACGACAGCGAGCGCCTCAGCGCCTGGCTGAAGGCGAAAAATGGCGAAGCGGCGATTGTTATCGGCACCCGTTCCTCGCTGTTTACGCCGTTTAAAAACCTCGGCGTTATCGTGATCGATGAAGAGCACGACAGCTCCTATAAACAGCAGGAAGGCTGGCGCTATCACGCCCGCGATCTGGCGGTCTACCGCGCGCACAGCGAGCAAATTCCCATTATTCTCGGGTCCGCTACGCCTGCGCTCGAAACGCTGCACAACGTGCGCCAGCGTAAATACCACATGCTGCGCCTGACGCGCCGCGCGGGGAATGCCCGCCCGGCCATCCAGCACGTGCTGGATCTGAAAGGCCAGCAGGTACAGGCCGGGCTAGCACCTGCATTGATTAGCCGCATGCGCCAGCATTTGCAGGCGGGCAACCAGGTGATCCTGTTCCTGAACCGCCGCGGCTTCGCGCCTGCGCTGCTGTGCCACGACTGCGGCTGGATTGCAGAGTGCCCGCGCTGCGATCACTACTACACCTTCCACCAGGCCCAGCGCCACCTGCGCTGCCACCACTGCGACAGCCAGCGTCCGGTGCCGCGCCAGTGCCCGTCGTGCGGATCAACGCACATCGTGCCGGTCGGTCTGGGCACGGAACAGCTTGAACAGGCGCTCGCGCCCTTCTTCCCGGACGTGCCCATCTCCCGTATTGACCGGGACACCACCAGCCGTAAAGGGGCGCTGGAGCAGCAGCTGGCGGAAGTGCATCGCGGCGGGGCGCGCATCCTGATTGGCACCCAGATGCTGGCGAAAGGACACCACTTCCCGGACGTGACGCTGGTTGCCCTGCTGGACGTCGACGGCGCGCTGTTCTCGGCAGATTTCCGCTCCGCCGAGCGTTTCGCCCAGCTTTATACTCAGGTTGCCGGGCGCGCCGGACGCGCGGGTAAACAGGGCGAGGTCGTACTGCAAACGCACCATCCTGAACATCCGCTGCTGCAAACCCTGCTGCATAAAGGCTATGACGCCTTCGCGGACCAGGCGCTGGCTGAACGCCAGACGATGCAGCTTCCCCCGTGGACCAGCCACGTCATCATCCGTGCGGAAGATCATAACAACCAGCAGGCGCCGCTGTTCCTGCAACAGCTGAGAAATCTCCTGCAAGCCAGCCCGCTGGTGGATAATCAGCTGTGGATTTTAGGCCCGGTCCCCGCGCTCGCCCCGAAACGCGGTGGTCGTTTCCGCTGGCAACTCTTGCTTCAGCACCCTTCGCGTATCCGTTTACAGCAGATCGTCAGCGGCACGCTGGCGCTGATCAATACCCTGCCGGAAGCGCGCAAAGTGAAGTGGGTTCTGGACGTCGATCCGATTGAAGGCTGAATGCGGATCGAAAAATTTAACTCGCCTCACACTTTTTATGAAAATTCTGTAACCGATTCCATTAACTATCTGTAAAAATGGTGCTGTACGCAGTTCGGTGTTCAGGCGAGGAGAAGACGTTGAAGTCCAGGAAAGAGGTTGCCTCGGCGACCATGAAAGACGTTGCCGAGAAAGCACAAGTCTCAACAGCAACCGTGTCCCGCGCATTGATGAACCCTGACAAAGTCTCCCAGGCAACCCGAAACCGGGTTGAAAAGGCGGCGCTTGAGGTGGGTTATTTCCCGCAAGCCATGGGGCGCAACGTTAAACGCAATGAATCCCGCACCATCCTGGTGATCGTGCCGGACATCTGCGATCCCTTCTTCAGCGAAATCATTCGCGGCATTGAAGTTACCGCCGCCGCCCAGGGCTATCTGGTGCTGATTGGTGATTGTGCCCACCAGAACCAGCAGGAAAAAACGTTCATCGACCTGATCATCACCAAGCAGATTGACGGCATGCTGCTGCTTGGCTCGCGCCTGCCGTTTGATGCCAGCATCGAAGAACAGCGCAATCTACCGCCGATGGTAATGGCGAACGAGTTTGCGCCGGAGCTGGAGCTGCCGACCGTACATATCGACAACCTCACCGCCGCGTTCAACGCCGTGAACTATCTTCAGGAGCTGGGGCATAAGCGTATCGGGTGTATTGCCGGGCCAGAAGAGATGCCACTGTGTCATTACCGGTTGCAGGGCTACGTTCAGGCGCTGCGCCGTACCGGGGCTATCGTCGATCCGCACTACATTGCGCGCGGTGATTTCACCTTTGAAGCGGGCGGGCAGGCGCTGGAAAAATTGCTGGCCTTGCCAGAACCGCCTACCGCGGTGTTCTGCCACAGCGACGTGATGGCGCTGGGCGCATTATCTTACGCCAAACGTCACGGTCTGCGCGTGCCGCAGGACCTGTCGATTATCGGCTTTGATAATATTTCGCTTTCGGAATTTTGCGATCCGCCGCTTTCGACCGTTGCACAACCGCGGTATGAGATTGGCCGGGAAGCGATGCTGCTTTTGCTGGATCAGCTGCATGGTCAAACAGTTAGCAGCGGGTCACGGCTACTGGATTGTGAGCTGATTGTGCGCGGCTCTACCCAGGCATTAACTTAAAGTAAATACCTTTCTACACCCTTATCTGGTCAAAGCCCCGTCGCTTAAGTAACATGGCGGGCTGACGAACGAATAAATACAGCGAAACGATAGTGGCACAACGAGATTATGTACGTCGCGGCCAGCCGGCACCTTCGCGACGCAAAAAGAGTAGTTCAAAAAGCAAGCAACGTAGCCTGTCTGCTGTCTCTCCAGCCATGGTCGCCATTGCTGCGGCCGTGCTGGTGGCCTTTATTGGCGGCCTCTACTTCATTACGCACCATAAAAAAGAAGAGTCTGAAGCCCTTCAGGGCAACAAGGTCGTCGGTAACGGCCTGCCTCCGAAGCCTGAAGAGCGCTGGCGCTACATAAAAGAGCTGGAAAGCCGCCAGCCAGGCGTACGTGCGCCTACCGAACCTTCTGCCGGGGGTGAAGTGAAGAATGCCGATCAGCTAACGGACGAACAGCGTCAGTTGCTCGCTCAGATGCAGGCAGACATGCGCCAGCAGCCTACGCAGCTGAACGAAGTGCCGTGGAACGAACAAACCCCGGCGCAGCGTCAGCAAACGTTGCAGCGCCAGCGTCAGGCTCAGCAGCAAACGCAGCAGCAGTGGACGCAAACGCAGCCGGTACAGCAGCCGCGCACCCAACCGCAGCAACAGACGCGTACCGTGCAAACGCAGCCTGTCCAGCAGCAGCCGAAAGCGCAGCCGCAGAAGCAAACGGCACAGCCGTATCAGGATCTGTTGCAGACGCCTGCGCATACCACTGCGCAACAGCCAAAAACGCAGCAGGCTGCGCCGGTCACCAAAGAGACCGAGGCGCCGAAGCAGACGGCGGAGAAAAAAGATGAACGCCGCTGGATGGTTCAGTGCGGCTCGTTTAAAGGCGCCGAGCAGGCCGAAACGGTGCGTGCTCAGCTGGCATTTGAAGGATTTGACTCACGCATTACCACCAATAACGGCTGGAATCGCGTGGTGATTGGCCCGGTCAAAGGCAAAGAAAACGCAGACGGCACCATTTCCCGCTTGAAAGTGGCTGGCCACACAAACTGCATTCGACTCGCCTCCGGGGGTTGAAACCCCCGAAATCCCCCCCATCTATCATTTAATTCAGCCCTGAGCACAGGCTCAGGGCTTCTGTTTCCCGAATCTGTAACCAGGGGGTCTGCTCGTGACAACAATAGTAAGTGTACGCCGTAACGGCCAGGTGGTAATTGCCGGTGATGGCCAGGCCACGCTGGGTAATACCGTCATGAAAGGCAACGTGAAGAAAGTCCGTCGTCTTTATAACGACAAAGTGATCGCCGGTTTCGCGGGCGGCACGGCGGATGCCTTCACGCTGTTTGAACTGTTTGAACGCAAACTGGAAATGCATCAGGGTCATCTGGTGAAAGCCGCCGTTGAGCTGGCAAAAGACTGGCGTACCGACCGCATGCTGCGCAAGCTCGAAGCGCTGCTGGCCGTGGCCGACGAAAACGCCTCGCTGATCATCACCGGTAACGGTGACGTGGTTCAGCCCGAAAACGACCTGATTGCCATCGGCTCTGGCGGCCCGTACGCCCAGGCCGCAGCCCGTGCGCTGTTGGAAAATACCGACATGAACGCGCGCGATATCGCGGTGAAAGCGTTGGATATTGCAGGTGATATCTGCATCTATACCAACCACAATCACACCATCGAAGAATTGACCTCCAAAGCGTAAGGATCGCCCATGTCTGAAATGACCCCACGCGAAATTGTCAGCGAACTGAACAAACATATTATCGGCCAGGACAACGCTAAGCGCTCCGTGGCTATCGCACTGCGTAACCGCTGGCGTCGCATGCAGCTCGACGAAGAGCTGCGCCACGAAGTGACGCCGAAAAACATTCTGATGATCGGCCCGACCGGGGTGGGTAAAACCGAAATCGCCCGTCGTCTGGCCAAGCTGGCTAACGCGCCGTTCATCAAAGTGGAAGCCACCAAGTTCACCGAAGTGGGCTATGTGGGTAAAGAAGTGGACTCCATCATCCGCGATTTGACCGATTCGGCAATTAAGATGGTGCGCGTCCAGGCGATCGAGAAAAACCGCTATCGCGCCGAAGAGATGGCCGAAGAGCGCATTCTCGACGTGCTGATCCCACCAGCAAAAAACAACTGGGGACAGGCCGAACAGCAGGCTGAACCTTCTGCTGCGCGTCAGGCATTCCGCAAAAAACTGCGCGAAGGTGAACTGGACGATAAAGAGATTGAGATCGATCTCGCTGCCGCGCCGATGGGCGTAGAAATCATGGCGCCTCCGGGCATGGAAGAGATGACCAGCCAGTTGCAGTCCATGTTCCAGAACCTGGGCGGCCAGAAGCAGAAAGCGCGTAAGCTGAAAATCAAAGACGCGATGAAGCTGCTGATTGAAGAAGAAGCCGCGAAGCTGGTTAACCCGGAAGAGCTGAAACAGGACGCTATCGACGCCGTTGAGCAGCATGGTATCGTCTTTATCGACGAAATCGACAAAATCTGTAAGCGCGGCAACGCGTCCGGCCCGGATGTTTCCCGCGAAGGTGTTCAGCGCGACCTGCTGCCGCTGGTAGAAGGTTGCACCGTTTCCACCAAGCACGGCATGGTGAAAACTGACCACATTCTGTTTATCGCCTCCGGCGCGTTCCAGATTGCCAGTCCGTCTGACCTGATCCCGGAACTCCAGGGTCGTCTGCCTATCCGCGTTGAGTTGCAGGCGCTGACCACCGAAGATTTCGAACGTATCCTGACCGAGCCAAACGCTTCTGTGACCGTACAGTACAAAGCGCTGATGGCGACCGAAGGCGTGAACATTGAATTTACCGATGACGGTATCAAGCGCATCGCCCAGGCCGCGTGGCAGGTCAACGAGACCACCGAGAACATCGGTGCGCGTCGTCTGCACACCGTGCTGGAACGCCTGATGGAAGACATCTCTTATGATGCGAGCGACCTTAACGGTCAAAGCATTACCATTGACGCAGACTATGTGAGCAAACACCTGGATGCGTTAGTGGCAGATGAAGATCTGAGCCGTTTTATTCTATAATCGCGTTCAATGCATTTTCATCACTGTTGATGGGGGCTATTGCCCCCATTTTTTATTGGCTAAATAACTATGACTGATATCAGCCGTACGCAGGCGTGGCTCGAAAGTCTGCGCCCTAAAACGCTTCCTCTGGCTTTTGCCGCTATTATTGTCGGCACCGCGCTTGCCTGGTGGCAGGGGCATTTCGATCCGCTGGTGGCAGGTCTGGCGCTCATTACCGCCGGGCTGCTGCAAATCCTCTCTAACCTCGCGAATGATTATGGCGATGCGGTAAAAGGCAGCGACAAGCCTGACCGTATCGGGCCGCTGCGCGGGATGCAAAAAGGGGTGATCACCCAGGCACAGATGAAGCGGGCGTTGATTATCACCGTGGTGTTAATTTGCCTGTCCGGGCTGGCGCTGGTGACGGTCGCCTCGAAAACCACCAGCGACTTCATTGGCTTCCTGGTGCTGGGCCTGCTCGCCATTGTTGCGGCCATTACCTATACCGTCGGCACGCGCCCTTACGGGTATATTGGCCTGGGCGATATCTCCGTGCTGGTTTTCTTCGGCTGGCTAAGCGTGATGGGAAGCTGGTACTTGCAGGCACATACGGTGATCCCTGCCCTGTTCCTGCCCGCGACCGCCTGTGGCCTGCTGGCGACAGCGGTGCTAAATATCAATAACCTGCGCGACATCGACAGCGACCGCGAGAACGGTAAAAACACCCTTGCGGTGCGTCTGGGGCCGGTGAATGCACGCCGCTATCACGCCTGCCTGCTCATCGGCGCGCTGGTCTGCCTGGCGCTGTTCAACCTGATTTCTCTGCACAGCCTGTGGGGCTGGCTGTTTGTGCTCGCCGCACCGCTGTTGATTAAGCAGGCCCGATACGTGATGCGTGAACTTAGCCCGGCCGCCATGCCGCCGATGCTGGAACGCACGGTAAAAGGCGCGTTGCTGACTAACCTGCTGTTCGTCATCGGGATTGTCTTAAGCCAGACGCTGAGTTAGCTGACAAATATCAATTAACAATTGATGATTTTGCCAACAACGCATTTCGCACGATATACTGAACACATTCGCAGCAACAGAGCGTTAAACCTATGAAATACGATACCTCCGAGCTTTGCGACATCTACCAGGAAGATGTCAACGTCGTTGAACCCCTGTTTTCCAACTTTGGCGGACGGTCGTCATTTGGCGGGCAAATCATCACGGTGAAATGTTTCGAGGACAACGGGTTGCTGTACGATCTGCTCGAAGAGAACGGCCGTGGCCGCGTCCTGCTGGTGGACGGTGGCGGTTCAGTACGCCGCGCACTGATCGATGCAGACCTTGCCCGCCTTGCTGTGCAAAACGAGTGGGAAGGGATTGTGGTCTACGGCTCCGTGCGCCAGGTGGACGATTTGGAAGACCTGGATATCGGTATTCAGGCCATTGCCGCCATTCCGGTTGGCGCAGCGGGTGAAGGCATCGGCGAAAGCGACGTGCGCGTCAATTTCGGCGGCGTAACCTTCTTCTCCGGCGACCATCTTTATGCCGACAATACCGGGATTATCCTTTCCGAAGATGCGCTGGACATTGAGTAGTTAATCGGTAAGCGAGATGCAAAAAAAAGCCGGGTGGCGGCTTCGCCTTACCCGGCCTACTCAATTCATTCCCAAAGGAAATCAGACTTCTTCCATACGTCCCAGCAGCGCCTGCAAGCGATCCTGCCAGCCGTTCTGCTGTTCGCGCAGCTGGTTGTTTTCGCGCTCCAGTTCTTCGCGGCTGTGCTGAGCGTTCTGAACTTCCTGAGACAGGGAGTTGTTCTTCTCTTTCAGCTCTTCAATTTCCATTTGCAGCAGCGTGATGGTGTCAATCGCCTGCTGTACTTTCGATTCCAGTTTCTCAAACACTTCTAAAGACATGATCCTACCTCTCCTGAATTGCAAGGCGACGCTTTAAGATAAACGCGCACAACATATGTTCCGATTGTATGGAGCGCCGTCGCCCCTGTCCAGCGGCATGCCACGCAGATCGCGGTTTGCAACACTTTTCGGCCTCGTCCTGGTGCGTTCGCCGCATATCCCCCTAAGTTGTTAACCCATAAGTTAAAGAAATGATTCAGCCCATAATCATTATCTGATGCAAAAACGCGCTTTATGGCGCGAAAACGCTCATTTTATTGACACAGACCACACATTTCGATTTCGATATTTCTCGTTTGTGCTCGTTAACGATAAATTAACACTGTGTCTACAGGACACCGTGACTGTCACGGGCGGTCACGCAAACAATAAACATTACTCTTTTGCAGGATTCCGATTATGAGTCAGACATCAACCTTAAAAGGCCAGTGCATTGCCGAGTTTCTGGGTACCGGGTTGTTGATATTCTTCGGAGTAGGCTGTGTCGCTGCACTGAAAGTGGCGGGTGCCAGTTTTGGTCAGTGGGAAATCAGTATTATCTGGGGTCTGGGCGTGGCGATGGCCATCTACCTGACCGCAGGCGTTTCCGGCGCACATCTTAACCCGGCGGTGACCATCGCATTGTGGCTGTTCGCGTGCTTTGACGGACGCAAAGTTGTCCCTTTCATCATTTCACAATTTGCCGGCGCCTTTTGCGCAGCGGCGTTAGTTTACGGGCTTTATTACAATCTTTTCAGCGACTTCGAGCAGACGCACCACATGGTGCGTGGTAGTGTCGAAAGTCTGGATCTGGCGGGCATTTTCTCAACGTATCCGAATCCGCATATTAATTTTGTGCAGGCGTTCGCAGTTGAAATGGTGATTACCGCTATTCTGATGGGCGTCATTATGGCGCTGGGCGACGACGGAAACGGCATTCCGCGCGGCCCGCTGGCGCCGCTGCTGATTGGCCTGCTGATTGCGGTTATCGGCGCGTCGATGGGGCCGCTGACCGGCTTTGCGATGAACCCGGCGCGCGACCTGGGCCCAAAAACCTTCGCCTTCTTTGCCGGATGGGGCGATGTCGCCTTCACTGGCGGCAAGGACATTCCTTACTTCCTGGTTCCGCTGTTCGGGCCAATCGTAGGGGCGGCGCTGGGCGCATTTGGCTATCGCAAATTAATTGGTCGCCACTTACCGTGCGACACCTGTGTGGAAGAGGAAAAAGAGACGACTTCCACCGCACAACAAAAAGCTTCGCTGTAATCTGACTACGGGACACATACCATGACCGAAAAAAAATATATCGTTGCGCTCGACCAGGGCACTACCAGCTCCCGCGCTGTCGTAATGGATCACGACGCGAACATTGTCAGCGTGTCTCAACGCGAATTTGAGCAAATTTATCCGCGTCCAGGCTGGGTAGAACACGACCCAATGGAGATCTGGGCGTCACAAAGCTCCACGCTGGTGGAAGTACTGGCAAAAGCCGACATCAGTTCTGACGAGATTGCCGCTATCGGTATCACCAACCAGCGTGAAACCACCGTTGTCTGGGAGCGCGAAACCGGTAAGCCAATCTACAATGCCATTGTCTGGCAGTGCCGCCGCACGTCAGAGATCTGCGAAAAGCTGAAGCGCGACGGGATGGAAGAGTACATCCGCAGCGCAACCGGGCTGGTCATTGACCCCTATTTCTCCGGCACCAAAGTGAAGTGGATCCTCGACCATGTGGAAGGTTCACGCGAGCGCGCACGACGCGGCGAGTTGCTGTTCGGCACCGTCGATACCTGGCTTATCTGGAAGATGACTCAGGGACGCGTTCACGTCACCGACTACACCAACGCCTCGCGCACCATGCTGTTCAACATCAACACCCTGGAGTGGGATGACAAGATGCTGGACGCGCTGGACATTCCGCGCGCCATGCTGCCACAGGTGCGTAAATCTTCAGAAGTGTACGGTCAGACCAACATCGGCGGTAAAGGCGGCACGCGTATTCCTATCGCCGGTATCGCCGGTGACCAGCAGGCGGCGCTGTTCGGCCAGCTGTGCGTTAAGGAAGGGATGGCGAAGAACACGTACGGTACCGGCTGCTTTATGCTGATGAACACCGGTGAGAAAGCGGTGAAATCAGAAAACGGTCTGCTGACCACCATCGCCTGCGGCCCACGCGGTGAGGTGAACTATGCCCTGGAAGGGGCGGTATTCATGGCGGGCGCGTCCATTCAGTGGCTGCGCGACGAGATGAAGCTGATCAGCGATGCGTTTGACTCCGAATACTTTGCGACTAAGGTGAAAGACACCAACGGCGTATACGTGGTACCCGCGTTTACCGGTCTGGGCGCACCGTACTGGGATCCGTATGCCCGCGGCGCGATTTTCGGCCTGACGCGTGGAGTGAACTCAAACCACATCATTCGTGCGACCCTGGAATCCATCGCCTACCAGACGCGCGACGTGCTGGAAGCGATGCAGGCTGACTCCGGCATTCGTCTGCACGCCCTGCGCGTGGACGGCGGCGCGGTGGCCAACAACTTCCTGATGCAGTTCCAGTCCGACATTCTGGGCACCCGCGTTGAGCGTCCTGAGGTGCGAGAAGTGACGGCGCTTGGCGCAGCGTATCTGGCAGGCCTGGCGGTTGGCTTCTGGCAAAACCTCGATGAGCTTCAGGAAAAAGCGGTAATCGAACGCGAATTCCGTCCTGGGATCGAAACCACCGAGCGCAACTACCGCTACAGCGGATGGAAGAAAGCGGTGAAACGTGCCCTGGCATGGGAAGAGCACGACGAGTAAGCCTATATTCCCTCTCCTCTGGGGAGAGGGTTAAGGTGAGGGGCATCGACCGCACCGGTCCCCTCGCCCCTCCCCACTCTGTGATAAACTTCGTGCAATTCCTTTTGATTGTACGAGTACCTCATGAAACGTGAACTTGCTATCGAGTTTTCCCGCGTCACCGAAGCTGCCGCCCTTGCAGGCTATAAGTGGCTGGGTCGTGGCGACAAAAATACCGCAGACGGCGCAGCCGTCCATGCCATGCGCATTGTGCTTAATCAGGTCAATATCGACGGCACTATCGTCATTGGCGAAGGCGAAATCGACGAAGCGCCGATGCTCTACATCGGTGAAAAAGTCGGAACCGGCAAAGGCGATGCGGTAGATATTGCGGTCGACCCGATTGAAGGCACGCGCATGACGGCGATGGGCCAGGCCAATGCGCTGGCGGTGCTGGCCGTGGGCGATAAAGGCTGCTTCCTCAACGCGCCGGACATGTACATGGAAAAGCTGATTGTCGGCCCTGGCGCAAAAGGCGCAATCGACCTCAGCCTGCCGCTGGATGCCAACCTGCGCAATATCGCGGCGGCGCTGGGTAAACCGCTCAACGAACTCACCGTGACCATTCTGGCGAAACCGCGCCACGACGCCACCATTTCTTATCTGCAAGCACTCGGCGTGCGCGTGTTTGCCATTCCGGATGGCGACGTTGCCGCCTCTATTCTGACCTGCATGCCGGACAGCGAAGTCGACGTGCTTTACGGCATCGGCGGCGCGCCGGAAGGCGTGGTCTCTGCGGCAGTGATCCGCGCGCTGGACGGTGATATGCAGGCGCGCCTGCTGCCACGCCATGAGGTTAAAGGCGACAGCGACGAGAACCGCCGCATCGGTGAAGACGAGCTGGCGCGCTGTGCCGCGATGGGCATCGAAGCCAATAAAGTGCTCGCCCTGAGCGATATGGCCCGCAGCGACAATGTGGTCTTCTCCGCCACCGGCATCACCAAAGGCGATCTGCTGGACGGCATCACCCGCAAGGGCAACATGGCCACCACCGAAACCCTGCTGATCCGCGGTAAATCCCGCACCATTCGCCGCATTCAGTCCATTCATTATCTCGATCGCAAAGACCCGGACGTGCAGACGCACATTCTGTAAAACCGTTTGATCGATAGAGCTTTCCGGCCCGAATGGGCTGGAAATGTTTCCCACAAGTACGGAAGATAGAAGAGAGACACAGCACAGGAGAAGATCATGGCGGACTGGGTAACAGGTAAAGTCACAAAGGTACAGTTCTGGACCGATGCGCTATTTAGCCTCACGCTGCACGCGCCCGTTCATCCGTTTACCGCCGGGCAGTTTGCCAAGCTCGGGCTGGATATCGACGGTGAACGCGTACAGCGCGCCTACTCTTACGTTAACGCGCCTGATAACCCGGATCTCGAGTTCTACCTGGTCACCGTTCCGGACGGCAAGCTCAGCCCGCGCCTTGCTGCGCTGAAACCGGGCGATGAGGTGCAGATTGTCAGCGACGCGGCAGGCTTCTTTGTGCTGGATGAAATTCCGGATTGTGAAACGCTCTGGATGCTGGCGACCGGTACGGCCATCGGCCCTTATCTCTCTATTCTGGAGTACGGCAAAGACCTGGAGCGCTTTAAGAACATCGTGCTGGTCCACGCCGCGCGTTACGCCGCCGACCTGAGCTATTTGCCGCAGATGCAGGCGCTGGAACAGCGTTACGGCGGGAAATTAAAGATTCAGACGGTGGTCAGCCGCGAAACCGCAGCCGGCTCGTTAACAGGCCGCGTTCCGGCGCTGATTGAAAGCGGCACGCTGGAAGAGGCAGTGGGTTTACCGATGAATACCGACACCAGCCACGTGATGCTGTGCGGTAACCCGCAGATGGTGCGCGATACGCAGCAGCTGCTGAAGGACACCCGGCAGATGACGAAGCACCTTCGCCGCCGGCCGGGCCACATGACCGCTGAACACTACTGGTGATCAGCGGTACTTCACCTCAAGGGTATCTTTTCCGTATTTGTTCTCGCTCTGGGTGCCGATAAACGCGCCCAGTTCGACAACCATCATCACAAAGATAACCGTCGGCAGCAGTCTGCCCACTACCCACGGGAGGATGGAGG
The DNA here is from genome assembly GCF_014982165.1 of Enterobacter cloacae complex sp. P24RS. Taxonomy (NCBI): domain Bacteria; kingdom Pseudomonadati; phylum Pseudomonadota; class Gammaproteobacteria; order Enterobacterales; family Enterobacteriaceae; genus Enterobacter; species Enterobacter cloacae complex sp. P24RS. The sequence goes on along the minus strand of NZ_JADCKU010000017.1, from coordinate 71,388 downwards.
GCAGCATCGCCCAGTTTCCCGCCACCAGCATCCACGCCAGAATAATCAGGAAAGCCCATGCGCCGGAGCGGCCACGATCGTGCAGACGCTTCACCACCACCGCCGCGGTTGGCCACAGCAAACAGACCAGCGCAAACGCCGCGGTTTGCGTGCTCAGCCAGGCGTTGTAGGCAACGAAAAACAGTAGCAGCATGGCGATAACCCACGCTGCCATCCAGATCCAGAAGTCACGGCGTCCAATACGCCCTTTGAATGAAAACAGCCACTGCTGTATGGTCATGTAAGGTTCCTTATTATTGTTTAGCCCGCATTTTACCCTGGAGTTGTGACCTTTTGACAAGCCAACCAGATATCGTTTTAATCATGGGCAATGACGGCCAGGGGCAATGTTGATGAAAAGTTCGGCACACTCTCTTTATTTGTGTTTAGCGATGCTGAGCGCCAGTTTCCCCCTGTACGCTGCGGAAACGGCCTCCCCGGTCACCGCGCCCTATCTTCTGGCGGGCGCCCCCTCTTTCGATCAATCTATCAGCCAGTTCCGCGAGGCCTTCAACAAAGAAAACCCCTCGCTTGCGCTGGGGGAGTTTCGTGCGATTGACGGTGCCCGCGATACGCCGACCCTGACCCGCGCCGCCAGCAAAATTAACGAGAATCTGTATGCATCCACTGCCCTTGAGCGCGGAACGTTAAAAATCAAAAGTATGCAGATCACCTGGCTGCCGATTCAGGGGCCAGAGCAGAAAGCGGCGAAAGCGAAAGCGCTGGAGTACATGAGCGCCATCCTGCGCGCCTTTACCCCCACCTTCACCAAAGCGCAAAGCCAGCAAAAGCTGCAAAAACTGCTTACCGCCGGGAAAAACAAACGCTATTACGCCGATACGGAAGGCGCCGTTCGCTACGTCGTCGCAGACAACGGCGAAAAGGGGCTGACCTTCGCGGTTGAACCGATTAAGCTGGCGTTATCAGACGCACTCGAGGGGGCGAATTAATGACAAAAAGCAAAGCCTTTCGAGGGAAAATCTCTATACTGATTCACAGACCATGCTGCCCTTAAGGGTGGCCATATTCCTTAATTCGCTTATTGAGCGTGGAGAATTGAAATGCGACATCCTTTAGTGATGGGTAACTGGAAACTGAACGGCAGCCGCCACATGGTAAACGAACTGGTTGCTAACCTGCGTAAAGAGCTGGCTGGCGTGACCGGCTGCGCGGTTGCTATCGCTCCGCCGGATATGTACCTGGATCTGGCTAAACGTGCCGCTGACGGCAGCCACATCGTGCTGGGCGCGCAGAACGTTGACGTTAACCTGTCTGGCGCATTCACCGGTGAAACCTCCGCTGAAATGCTGAAAGACATCGGCGCGAAATACATCATCATCGGCCACTCCGAGCGTCGCACCTACCACAAAGAATCTGACGAATTCATCGCGAAGAAATTCGCCGTGCTGAAAGAGCAGGGTCTGATCCCGGTTCTGTGCATCGGTGAAACCGAAGCAGAAAACGAAGCGGGCAAAACCGAAGAAGTGTGCGCGCGTCAGATCGACGCCGTGCTGAAAACGCAGGGCGCGGCAGCGTTCGAAGGCGCGGTTATCGCTTACGAGCCAGTCTGGGCGATCGGTACCGGCAAATCTGCAACTCCTGCGCAGGCTCAGGCGGTGCACAAGTTCATCCGTGACCACATTGCGAAAGCAGACGCGAAAGTGGCTGAGCAAGTGATCATCCAGTACGGCGGTTCCGTTAACGCCTCCAACGCTGCTGAGCTGTTCACCCAGCCAGACATCGACGGCGCGCTGGTTGGCGGCGCATCCCTGAAGGCTGACGCTTTCGCGGTGATCGTTAAAGCAGCAGAAGCGGCTAAACAGGCGTAATTGCCTTGGTGGCGGGTGGCGCTTCGCTAACCCGCCCTACGGTTCTGTAGGCCCGGTGAGCGTCAGCGCCACCGGGCTTTTTTACAGCCGTCCCAGCAGGCTAAACCACAGATAATCCAGCGGCAGTAGCACTAGATACGTCGCTATCGCCAGCGCCAGGCAGAGCACCATGCCCGCCTTCGCAGGCACTTTCCCTAAGCCCATCGCCACCACAATCGGCGACGCCTGATACGGCAGCAGCGGCGTGGAATACCCCAGCACCTGAATCATGATCACCGACAGTAGCGGGAAGCCGGTCGCGTCCGAGAAGCTCTGCGCCAGCGTGGTGTACAGCGCCGGAACGCCGTTGGCGGTCATAATGAAGTTGAGCGCCGTGGTGATCCCCGTCAGCGCCAGGAAGCTGGTAAACGGTTTGTCTGCATCCAGCGGCATGATATGCAGCAACGCCTCCCCCACTGCCGCTCCAATACCGGTTTGTGTCACCGTAATCGCCAGCCCGAGAATACCCGCGACGTAAATACAGGTACGCATATTCACCCCGGCGGAGAACTCCTCGCCGGTGATAAAACCAATGCGCGGCAGCATGACGATGACCGAGGCTGCCAGCCCCGTCCACGCCGGGCCCACGCCGTGCCAGCTCTCCGTCACCCACATCACCAGCACCGCCGCCAGCAGCCAGGCGAGCCGTTTTTCGTCACGCCCCATCGGTTCCGATGGCGCCAGATCCTTCGCCGGTTTCGGGCTGCCGGGGAACAGCCAGCAGATCAGGCCAATCAGAATCAGGCCTTTGAGAATGCCCAGCACCGGCGTGTGCAGCAGCAAATAAGGAACATAATTGAGGTGGATACCGTATGAGCCTTCCGCCGCGCCGCTCATCACCAGGTTGGGAACGTTGGCGGGCAGGATGGTGGCCGAAAGCTGGAACGTGCCAAAGCCTACGGCAAGCGCCAGGCCAAACCACGCCCGCGAGCCATCAGCAATGCCGGCCCGCTTCGCCATTGCGGCAACAATCGGCATCAGCAGCGCAATACGCCCCATGTTCGAGGGCATGACGAACGCCAGGGCATAGCTCAGGAGCACAACGCTTGCCACCATCAGCACCCAGGAGTCGGTAAGCTTTGCCGACAGCGCCCGGGCCGCCCTGTCCGCCAGGCCGGTTTTCCGGATCGCCACGCCGAGCACAAAACCGCTGAACACCAGCCAGAAAGCCGACGAGGCAAAGCCGCCGAAGATCGCCTCCGGCGGGGCGATTCTGGCGGTCATCGCCGCCGTGAAGAACAGCAGCGCGGTAATAAATTCTGGCAACAGCGACGTCGCCCACAGCACGATGGTGACGCCGACGATCAGCGAGGGAAGCAGCAGAGGATGCGTTAACCAGAGCGACATGCCTGTCTCCTGTAGAATTTTTCAGCAAGTCTACGGCGACAGGCAGGCCGAGTAAACGCTATTTATGGTGGGGTCACTTCAGGATATCGCATTGATGATCCTGTAATTCCTCAGCCGACGCGCGGTTAAAGGTCAGCAGGTTACGCTCCGTCGCCAGCAGTACAAACGAGCCGTCCGACTGCTGCGCCATCGCCAGCGCGAAGCGTCCCATATGGTCGCGGGCTTCCGGCAGCTCTTCCGCCAGCATCATAAACGGGCTGCGCTGCACCAGTTCGTTCTCCGTCACCCGACGGGCAAGGTACTCATGCCCTTCCAGCCCGCCCGGAAGCGGTAGCCACTGGGTGCTGATTTGCCCCTGCGCCGCGTTCAGCTTCTCGCGCACGTCCGGGCGCAGGCAGGAGATGTGGATATGGAAATGGTTTTGCGTGCGCCCGGTCGGGGAGTTGATGGTCAGCGAAATGGCGCTGTCAGGCACGTCGGCGCCCCGCTTCATGCTCATAAAGTTACGCGACTGCCACGCCAGCCAGAAGAAATTCGGCGTCTGAGGTTCAGTCAGCAGCGGGCTTTCGGTGCCGTTAATACGGTACGTGGGCATCAGGAGGTATTGCAGCGGCCCGTTGCGGTCTTTAAACACCACGTAGCCAGCGTCCGGCTTCACCTGCGCACACGGCGCCGGGTTACGGTTTTGCAGCTGGTTGGGCACACACTGGTCGAGCACGATATGGCGCAACGCATTCGGATTACCCGCTTTCATCCAGTACACGCCGCCTGCGGCAAGGGCGATAACGATCAGAATCAGTAAGATAATTTTTTTCACAACGCGTTCCCTGTTTTCAGTAAAGGCAAAAGAGTAACGCAAAATGATGACCAAATAAAAAACCCGGCGGATTTCTCACACCGGGTTACCGTGTCGTGCTTTATGAAACGCCTAGCGCTTGCTGATTTGGTCGAAGGTGCCGCCGCTGGAGAAGTGCTCTTTCTGCGCTTTAGTCCAGCCGCCAAAAACATCGTCGATCGTAAACAGCTTCAGTTTCGGGAAGGCGTTCTCGTATTGCTTCGCGATGGCCTCATCGCGCGGGCGATAGAAGTTTTTCGCCGCAATTTCCTGACCTTCCGGCGAGTAAAGGTACTTCAGGTAGGCTTCCGCCACCGCTTTGGTCCCTTTCTTATCAACAACCTTATCGACTACGGAGACGGTCGGTTCAGCAAGGATGGATTCGCTCGGGGTCACGATTTCAAACTTGTCTTTACCCAGCTCGTGGGTTGCCAGCAGGGCTTCGTTTTCCCAGGCGATCAGCACGTCGCCGATGCCGCGCTCAACGAAGGTATTGGTTGCGCCGCGCGCGCCGGAGTCCAGCACCTCGACGTTTTTAAACAGCGCTTTCACGAATTCCTGTGCTTTCGCCTGGTCACCGTTGTTGTGGTGCAGCGCGTAGCCCCAGGCCGCCAGGTAGTTCCAGCGTGCGCCGCCGGAGCTTTTCGGGTTCGGCGTGATGACCGACACGCCCGGTTTCACCAGGTCGTTCCAGTCCTTAATCTGTTTCGGGTTGCCTTTACGCACCAGGAAGACGATGGTCGAGGTGTAGGGTGCAGAGTTGTCCGGCAGGCGTTTGATCCAGTTTTTGTCGATACGGCCGCGCTCCGCAATGGCGTCCACGTCGTAAGCCAGCGCCAGGGTAACCACATCAGCTTCAATGCCGTTGATCACCGATGTCGCCTGCTTACCGGAACCGCCGTGAGACTGGCGAACCACCACGTTATCGCCGGTTTCCTGTTTCCAGTGCGCCGCAAAAGCTTTGTTGTACTGGTCGTACAGCTCACGCGTCGGGTCGTACGACACGTTCAGTAACTGAATGTCCTTTGCCAGAACGCTGGTCGATGCCAGCAATAATGTTAACCCCACGCCCCATTTCTTCATCGCCCAGCTCTCTTATGCAGTGTTTTGATGAATGCAGCGTGCCAGAAAGCTAACCGATGATTAAAGAATAAAAAAAGATTGGCTATAACGTGGAGGAATAAAAAATGGAGGGGAACAAAAAAGCCGGGTGGCGGCTTCGCCTTACCCGGCCTACATTCGTCGCTACGCAGGCCCGGTAAGCGCAGCGCCACCGGGCATAACAAACACAGCGAATCAGTACAGTTTTTTCGCGCAGTCCAGCCAGTCACCTTTGAACGGACGCTTCATGTTTTCAATGGCGTCAATGATGTCATGGTGAACCAGTTTCTCGTTCTGAATACCGACGCAGCGGCCGCCGTGGCCCTGAAGCAGCAGCTCAATCGCGTACGCACCCATGCGGGACGCCAGGATACGGTCGTATGGGCCCGGGGAACCGCCGCGCTGAATGTGACCCAGTACGGTCGCGCGGGTTTCGCGTTTGGTTTCGGTTTCGATGTACTTCGCCAGTTCGTCAACGTCACAGATGTGCTCGGTGATGGCAACGATCGCGTGTTTCTTACCTTTCGCGATACCGGCTTTGATCTCAGCGACCAGATCTTCACGGCTGAATTCCACTTCCGGAACTACTACGAACTCACAGCCACCGGCAATTGCCGCCGCCAGAGTCAGGTCACCGCAGTAACGGCCCATCACTTCAACGATGGAAATACGCTGGTGAGAGGAAGAGGTGTCACGCAGGCGGTCAATCGCTTCCACAACGGTACCCAGCGCGGTGAAGTAACCGATGGTGTAGTCGGTGCCTTTAATGTCGTTGTCGATGGTGCCAGGCAGGCCGATGCACGGGAAGCCCATTTCCGTCAGACGTTTTGCACCCATGTACGAGCCGTCGCCGCCGATAACCACCAGCGCGTCCAGGCCGCGTTTTTTCATGTTTTCGATAGCCACTTCGCGGATGTGTTCGTCACGGAATTCCGGGAAGCGCGCAGAACCGAGGAAAGTACCGCCACGGTTGATCATGTCAGACACGCTGTAGCGGTCCAGCTGAACCATGCGGTCTTCATACAGGCCCAGGTAACCGTCATAGATACCAAAAACTTCCAGACCTTCCGTCAGCGCTGCACGGACAACCCCACGGATTGCCGCGTTCATGCCCGGCGCATCACCGCCGCTTGTCAACACACCGATTTTCTTAATCATGACTACCTCTGAACTTAGGAATGCAAAATTGAAATCTGCTGCCGGAAGAAACTGTTCAACCGTCGAATACTGCAAATAGTATATCAATCCCTTCCAGCTGAATTGATTCAGGTCAGGCCATATGGTGGTAATTTATCCACAAAATGCTGGTCTGGCTCTCTTTTTTACAACGAATTACGAAAGCTCAAAACGCCCTGGGTACGACAGAGCACGGATCCTGGTGAATAATGACGTCTGACCCAGGGAAACGCTGCAAAATCGCCTGCTCCACCTGTTCAGCGACCATATGCGCCTGAACCAGTGGCAAGTTGTCTTCCATTTCCAAATGAATCTGAATAAAGCGGGTCGGCCCTGACTGCCGCGTACGAAGATCGTGAGCGCCACTAACGCCAGGCCAGTTGGCCACGATGGCATAAATTTCATTACGTTCTGCGTCCGGAAGCGCACGGTCAAGAAGCGACTGTACCGCGTCATACCCCATCCGCAACGCGCTGTATAAAATATAGATCCCTATCCCTAACGCAAACAACGCATCGGCCCGATGCCAGCCATACCAGGCCAGACCAAGCGCAATAAGAATAGCCCCATTCATCATAACATCAGACTGATAATGAAGCATATCGGCCCGTACAGCCTGGCTTTGAGTTTTGCGTACGACCCAGCGCTGGAACGTTACAAGAACTAGTGTGCTTATAAGTGCAACTACCGTTACGACCACGCCAACGCCCGGATCGTTCATAGGGGAAGGCGAAATAAGGTGCTGAATGCCGGTCAAAAACAGGAAAAGCGCGGAGCCCGAAATAAACATGCTTTGCGCCAGCGCGGCCAGCGATTCCGCCTTGCCGTGCCCAAACGTATGCTCTTCATCCGCCGGTTGCAGCGAGTAGCGCACCACCAGCAGGTTGGTCAGCGAGGCGGCAATATCCACCAGCGAATCCACCAGCGCCGCCAGAATACTGACCGAGCCGGTGTACCACCACGCGAAGATTTTAATGATCAGCAAACACGACGCCGTCACCGTCGCGGCTATTGCGGCCCGGCTTACCAGCCGTCCATAGGATTGATTCATAAACACTCCTGTCATGCCATGGCGCTAGTATAACGGATGGTGGTGGAGTGAAAGGATGAATAAAGCGTTAACAAACCTGAACGACGGGTAAAAAAAACCCCCACATCATGTGGGGGAAGACAGGGATGGTGTCTATGGCAAGGAAAACAGGGTTTACTGGTTACTACGGGTACTGCTATTGCTACTGAAAAGCGTCATATCTGAGCTTCGCTGCATCCGTGCAACCTCACGCAACTGGTTCATACGTTGCTGATGTTTGGTGTTCAAAACCGCTTGCTGCTCGGGCGTTAGCAGGTGGAACATCTGGTTGCGAACCTTCGCCATTTCTACCTGGCGGGCAACCTGTTCCTGCGCCATTTTTTCGGCCTGAGCGCGTACAGCGCTTTCGTCAAAATTTTCTGCGGTGACAAGGCGATGCATTGTCTCCATTTCGCTAACATTAACAGGGGCCTGGTCGTGTCGTGCCCTCTGCATCAGATCTCGCATCTGTTGACGCTGATGTTCGGTTAAACTTATGCCGTCAAACATATGGTTTTGGCTGCTGTGCTGCGTTGCGCCCTCAACCGAGGAGCCGTTATCGCTGATGTTAGCTACAGCAGCCTGGCTAAACGCACTGAAGGCCAGCGTTGAGGCCATGACGGCAGCGGTAACTTTGCGCATCACTTGCTCCCAAAATCTTTCGTGTCGCGATTCAACGAGAGACAGTCTACGATTCAGGCTGCAAACATGCGTCAGGGGGTGTAAAACAACGTAAAGTCATGGATTAGATAGCCTTGATGTCGTAATTTCTGCCTCGGAGGTATTTAAACAATGAATAAAATCCTGTTAGTTGATGATGACCGAGAGCTCACATCTCTTTTAAAGGAGTTGCTCGACATGGAAGGTTTCAACGTCCTGGTTGCCCATGATGGGGAACAGGCGCTGAGTCTCCTTGACGACAGCATCGATTTACTTTTGCTCGACGTCATGATGCCGAAGAAAAACGGCATTGATACGTTGAAAGAGCTTCGCCAGACACACCAGACCCCCGTTATTATGCTGACCGCACGCGGCAGCGAGCTTGACCGCGTTCTCGGCCTTGAGCTGGGTGCGGATGACTACTTACCTAAGCCGTTCAACGATCGTGAACTGGTGGCCCGTATTCGTGCGATCCTGCGCCGTTCTCACTGGAGCGAGCAGCAGCAGAATACCGACAACAGTTCACCTACGCTGGAAGTGGACTCCCTGAGCCTGAACCCGGGCCGCCAGGAAGCGAGCTTCGACGGTGAAACGCTGGAGCTAACCGGCACCGAGTTCACCCTGCTGTATCTGCTGGCGCAGCATCTCGGCCAGGTGGTGTCACGTGAACACTTAAGCCAGGAAGTGCTCGGCAAACGCCTTACCCCGTTTGACCGCGCCATCGATATGCATATTTCGAACCTGCGCCGTAAGCTGCCGGAGCGTAAAGACGGTCACCCATGGTTTAAAACCCTGCGTGGTCGCGGTTATCTGATGGTTTCCGCTTCATGATAGGCAGCTTAACCGCCCGCATCTTCGCCATCTTCTGGCTGACGCTGGCACTGGTTTTAATGCTCGTTTTGATGTTGCCAAAACTCGACTCACGCCAGATGACGGAGCTTCTCGACAGCGAGCAACGTCAGGGCGTGATGATCGAGCAGCACGTGGAAGCGGAGCTGGCAAACGATCCGCCGAACGATTTAATGTGGTGGCGCAGGCTGTTTCGCGCTATCGACAAGTGGGCGCCCCCCGGACAACGGCTGCTGCTGGTTACCAGCGAAGGTCGCGTGATTGGGGCCGATCGCAATGAGATGCAAATCATCCGCAACTTTATTGGCCAGGCGGATAACGCCGATCACCCACAGAAAAAGAAATATGGTCGGGTAGAGATGGTCGGCCCTTTCTCGGTACGGGATGGGGAAGATAACTACCAGCTCTACCTGATTCGCCCTGCGAGCAGTTCCCAGTCCGACTTCATCAACCTGCTGTTTGACCGTCCGCTCCTGCTGCTGATCGTCACAATGCTGGTCAGTTCCCCGCTGCTGTTATGGCTGGCGTGGAGCCTGGCGAAACCGGCGCGTAAGCTGAAAAACGCGGCGGACGAAGTGGCACAAGGCAACCTCAGGCAGCATCCGGAGCTGGAATCCGGGCCGCAGGAGTTCCTGGCCGCCGGCACCAGTTTTAACCAGATGGTCAGCGCGCTTGATCGGATGATGACTGCCCAGCAACGCCTGCTTTCGGACATCTCACACGAACTGCGTACGCCGCTCACGCGCTTACAGCTGGGCACCGCCCTGCTGCGCCGCCGCAGCGGTGAGAGCAAAGAGCTGGAGCGTATTGAGACGGAAGCGCATCGTCTGGACAGCATGATCAACGATCTGCTGGTGATGTCGCGTAATCAGCAGAAAAACGCGCTGGTGAGCGAAACGGTGAAAGCCAATCACCTGTGGCACGAGGTGCTGGACAACGCAGCGTTCGAAGCGGAGCAGATGGGGAAATCGTTCACCGTCAACTTCCCGCCGGGCCCGTGGCCGCTCTATGGTAACCCCAACACGCTGGAAAGCGCGCTGGAGAATATCGTGCGTAACGCCCTGCGCTATTCGCACACGAAGATTGAAGTGGCGTTTTCGGTGGATAAAGACGGGATTACCGTCATTGTTGATGACGATGGTCCAGGCGTCAGCCCGGAAGATCGCGAGCAGATATTCCGTCCGTTCTACCGCACCGACGAGGCGCGCGACCGCGAGTCCGGCGGTACGGGGCTGGGTCTGGCGATTGTTGAAACCGCCATGCAGCAGCACCGTGGCTGGGTGAAAGCCGATGACAGCCCGCTGGGCGGGCTGCGGTTAACGCTGTGGCTACCGCTGTATAAGCGTTCGTAACGGTATGTGCCGGGTGGCGGCTTCGCTTACCCGGCCTACTTTTTACGGAGCCTATTTCCCCCACAATCTCCGCGAACTACTCTCGATCTTCCCGCTTATACGCCGCTTCTGCATCGTTCTTGTCCAGCTGGTAGACAACCCCGCCGCCGACAGCAGGCGATGATACTGTTCATCGTCGAAAGGCATATGCCAGGCAATCGCGCAGGCCTCGTACACCGACACCTCACTCAGGCGCGACGCGAGCTCAAGCGGCGCATCCGCAGAAACCTGTCCCGCCTGCACAACGCGATACAGCCAGCCGGTTTTGCCCGCGTTTTGCAGCTGGGCCGACATATCCTGAATACCGAAATGGTAGTTGAGCTTAAAGCACGGCGAGCGCGGCTGGGTGACCTGAATCAGGGCATCGCCCCAGCGGTAAATATCGCCAATAAAGACGTTCTTTTCCGTCAGCCCTTCCGTTGAGAGATTTTCGCCAAACGCGGGCGCGACGAAGAGGTCCGCCTGTTCAGGAAATTCGGTTTTCCAGTGCTGATAGTGCTCGCGAGGATAGTGGCACAGCGCGCGATCGGGCCCGCCGTGGATTTTCTTTTCGGCCTGCTGGTCGCCCACCAGCCCGAGCTCGGTCAGCGACAGCTCACCGTCGACCTGCACTTTGGCGATGGCGCTCGGGCGGCTGCCGTCGTACTCCCTTACCTTGCCTGTAAACACGTTCACCGGGTAATGCATCGCTGCCTCCATTACGCAGATACAAAAAAAGCGAGTCATCAGACTCGCTTCTCACAGGCGTCAATGCAACCTTATTTTTTAGCGGCGAAACGCGCTGCGGCTTCGTCCCAGTTCACGACATCCCAGAACGCTTTGATGTAGTCAGGGCGACGGTTCTGGAACTTCAGGTAGTAAGCGTGTTCCCACACGTCCAGGCCCAGAATTGGGAAGCCGGATGCGCCAGAGATGGCTTCACCCATCAGCGGGGAGTCCTGGTTTGCCGTAGAAACGACCGCCAGTTTGTCACCTTTCAGAACCAGCCACGCCCAGCCAGAGCCGAAGCGGGTTGCAGCGGCTTTTTCGAATTCCGCTTTGAAGTTGTCAACGGAGCCGAAGTCGCGCTCGATTGCCGCTTTCAGATCGCCCTGAAGGGTGGTGCCGGTTTTCAGGCCTTTCCAGAACAGGCTGTGGTTAGCGTGACCGCCCGCGTTGTTACGCAGTACGGTTTTCTTGTCTGCTGGCAGCTGGTCCAGCTTGGTGATCAGCTCTTCAACAGGCAGATTAGCGAACTCTGGCAGGCTTTCCAGCGCAGCATTCGCGTTGTTCACGTAGGTCTGGTGGTGTTTAGTGTGATGGATTTCCATCGTCTGCTTGTCGAAATGCGGTTCCAGTGCGTCGTAGGCATACGGCAGGGATGGCAGTGTATAACTCATAATCCTCTCCATTATTGTCGGGCGGCACAGCTGTTAATGCCGCGTAAGCAGTTGGTTCATTATAGTTAATTAAATGATATTGAAAATGATTATCAATGCCGTAGTTTTTATAGGGTTATTACAATTTCGATGAATCACAAAATTGTGAGTCTGCTCACGCGCTTAACGTGCTGATTGCCACCCTCCACAAAAGTGCGGCAACCTTCTGAAGGTTCCCAAACCGCCTAATTTTTACACTCATCAAGTCGGCGGGAAGCCACCGACAATAAAAACGATGAGGATAAAAAAATGAATCATGCGATTACGATGGGTATTTTCTGGCATTTGATAGGCGCGGCCAGTGCTGCCTGTTTCTATGCCCCGTTTAAAAAGGTGAAAGGCTGGTCATGGGAAACCATGTGGTCCGTTGGCGGCACGGTCTCCTGGCTGATTTTGCCGTGGACCATCAGCGCCGTGCTGCTGCCCGATTTCTGGGGCTACTTCTCCTCCTTCAACGCCTCCACGTTACTGCCGGTGTTTCTGTTCGGCGCAATGTGGGGCATCGGTAATATCAACTACGGCCTCACCATGCGCTACCTCGGCATGTCGATGGGCATCGGCATCGCCATTGGCATTACGCTGATAGTGGGCACCCTGATGACGCCCATCCTTAACGGTCATTTCGATGTGCTGATCAACACCCAGGGCGGCCGGATGACGCTGCTGGGCGTGCTGGTGGCGGTGATCGGCGTGGGGATCGTCACCCGCGCAGGCCAGCTTAAAGAACGCAAGATGGGCATCAGGGCCGAAGAGTTCAACCTGAAGAAAGGGCTGCTGCTGGCGGTGATGTGCGGCGTCTTCTCGGCGGGCATGTCGTTTGCCATGAACGCCGCCAAACCGATGCACGAGGCCGCTGCGGCGCTGGGCGTCGACCCGCTGTATGTTGCCCTGCCAAGCTACGTGGTGATCATGGGCGGCGGCGCGCTGGTAAACCTCGGCTTCTGCTTCATTCGCCTGGCAAAAGTGAAGAACCTGTCGGTAAAAGCCGACTTCTCGCTGGCAAAACCCCTGATCCTTACCAACGTTCTGCTCTCCGCGCTCGGCGGCCTGATGTGGTATCTGCAATTCTTCTTCTACGCCTGGGGCCACGCCAGCATTCCGGCGCAGTATGACTATATGAGCTGGATGCTGCACATGAGCTTCTACGTGCTGTGCGGCGGGCTGGTTGGGCTGGTGCTGAAGGAGTGGAACAACGCCGGGCGCCGTCCGGTTGGCGTGCTGAGCCTGGGCTGCGTGGTGATTATTATCGCCGCCAACATTGTCGGCCTCGGCATGGCGAACTGATTACGCCGCCTTTCGACTGCGATGACGCCACTGAACCGGCGTCATCCCCACCTCGCGGTTAAACACCACCGAAAAGTAATTACTGTCCTCAAATCCGCAGCGCATCGCCACTTCGCTGACCATCAGCTCCGTATGCTGTAACAGATACTGGGCGTGGCAGATGCGCAGCTGGCGCAGGTAATGGTTTATCGTCATTCCCGTCTGGGTGCGGAACTGCTGGCGCAGCGCGCGCTCGCTGCACTGCTCCTGCTCGCAGAATTTTTCCAGCACGAAACTCTTGTTCAGACTGCCCGCAAGCAGTGCGATCAGCTTATCCAGCAGCGCTTCCTGCGTGGTGGCGGAGGGATTATCCGTGGCGTAACGATGGCGCTTCAGGGTCATCACCAGCTGGGCGAAAAGCAGCTCCGACATCTGGTTCGCCACCGGGTCGCCCTTCTGGCTCTCCTGCTCCAGCTGGGAAATCGTCTGGCGCACCTGAGCCATGCCGCTGCTGCTTAAGCGCCAGTGCGGTTCGCCTCCGGCATTCAGAAATCCCGGAATGTTGCCCGCCCAGTCGACATTCAGTTTAAGCCTGTCAGGGCAGTAGATGACGTTCTGCAACACCAGATCGTTAACCGAGGCGTAGGCGTGTTTGTCTTCGGCGCGTATGTAAAACAGATCCCCGCGCGTAATGCGGTAGGGCCGGTCGTTGAGAACGTGTAAGCCATTGCCACGCCACACCATCACCAGCTCGCAGAACTCGTGGGTGTGCTCGGCAAAGACATTTTGCGGGTAGCGGTCCGCCACCGCAACGGCCTGACTCGCGGAGGCAAAAAAATCATCTTTGCGAAGAATTAACTGAGCAGCCACACCACAACCTCTACGGCGAATAACCGGACATTATTAGCCTTTTTGCGGCAAAAAAACGGTGACTGCCCTCGCGTTACTGAAGCAACGCGTCTTTCCCCTGACGAATATCGCGCGGCGACCAGCTAAACTCCCGGCGAAACAGCGTCGAAAAGTGATTACTGTCGCCGAAACCGCAGCGATAAGCGATATCCGTGACGCTTTCATCGGTATGGCGTAAAAGATGGCGCGCTTTGATCAGGCGCAGACGGTTGAGGTAACGCTGCGGCGTGAGCCCGGTATGCTGCTTGAGCTGACGATGCAGCGTGCGCAGCGAGAGCGAAAAGTCGTCCGCCAGCGTTTCCCAGCAGACATCTTCAGCGAAATGATCTTCCAGCCAGGCCATGAGCTGGTTCAGCCGCGCGTCGTTATTTTCCATCCCTTCCACCAGGCTGCTGCGGCGCAGCAGCACCAGCAGCTGCATAAACAGCAGCTCGCGGGTGGCAATCGCGTGCGTCTCCTCTGCGTCCTCGCTCTGCTCCATCTGGCTCACCAGCTGACGCACCTGCTGCAACGTGGACTGATTCACCCGCCAGTGCGACGGGTAGTGGCCATCCTTCTCCTGCGGCAACAGCTGATTCAGCCCGGAGAGAAACTGGAACGCGTCCGGAGAACGATAGAGCACGTTGGTCAGGCACAGGTTGTCGGTATGTTCATACAGGTGCCTGTCGTGATCCCGCACGAAGCACACCGTGCCGCCGCTGATGGTATACGGCTGACCGTTGAACACGTGGATGCCCGTTCCGTGCTCAACAATCACAATCTCATGAAAATCATGATGATGCTCAGGAAATGCAGCCTGAGGAAGCCGTGGCTCAATCGCGACCGGAGAAGCTCCCGAAGGAAAAAAATCGACGCTGTGCAGTACGGTCATAACGGCCCCCACCAATGAGAAAAGTTCTCAAAATAGTAATTAAGGCCTTCCACGCTCACCTTAAATTTTTGACAGTAAACCGCGCAAAAGCTGCCGGTTTTTCAAGAAACAGGCGGAAAGATCGGGAAATGCGGTCAGCGTCACACTGCCTGCAAACCCCGTCATTACTGGAAACTGTGAACTCCCTCACGTTCACCTTTGCTTTCTTGCCAGCGCGAGATTTGGGCTGTCAGTGGCGAGAAGGTGGCTATTTCTTCCCTTTCTTACACTCATCGCTAATGACTTAAGAAAGGACCCGACCATGACTTTTCGCCATTGTGTGGCTGTCGATTTAGGCGCATCCAGCGGCCGTGTAATGCTCGCCACCTGGGACTGTGACCAGCACACCCTTACGCTTCGCGAAATGCACCGTTTCGCCAATTGTCTGCAAAAACAGGACGGTTTTGTGACCTGGAATATCGATGCGCTGGAAGCGGAGATCCGCACCGGACTTCACCACGTCTGCGAAGACGGTATCCGCATCGACAGTATCGGCATTGATACCTGGGGCGTGGATTACGTGCTGCTGGACAGTCACGGCGAACGCGTCGGCCTGCCCGTCTCCTACCGCGACAGCCGCACCGATGGGCTGATGGCGCACGCCATCGCGCAACTTGGCAAGGAGAACATCTATGGTCGCAGCGGCATCCAGTTTCTGCCGTTTAACACGCTGTATCAGCTGCGGGCGCTGGTTGAGCAACAGCCAGAGCTGGTTGAAAAGGTGGCGCATGCGCTGCTGATCCCGGACTACTTAAGCTATCGTCTGACCGGCAACATGAACTGGGAATACACCAACGCCACCACCACGCAGCTGGTCAATATCAACACCGATAACTGGGATGAACACCTGCTGGCATGGACGGGCGCCTCGCCGTCCTGGTTCGGCACGCCAACCCATCCGGGCAACGTGATCGGCCAGTGGATTTGCCCGCAGGGGAATGAAATTCCCGTTGTCGCCGTCGCCAGTCACGACACCGCAAGCGCGGTCATTGCCTCGCCGCTCGCCAGCAAAGACGCGGCCTACCTCTCCTCCGGTACCTGGTCGCTGATGGGTTTTGAGAGCAAAACGCCCTACACCAGCGACGCCGCGCTGGCCGCCAATATCACCAACGAAGGCGGTGCCGAAGGACGCTACCGCGTGCTGAAGAACATCATGGGCCTGTGGCTGCTCCAGCGGGTGCTGAAAGAGCAGAACGTCACCGACCTGCCCGCGCTTATCGCGGAAACCGAAAAGCTGAAGGCCTGCACCTTCCTGATTAACCCGAACGACGACCGCTTTATTAATCCGGTGCACATGAGCGCTGAGATCCAGGCCGCCTGTTTTGACGCGGGGCAGCCGGTACCTTCCCGCCCCGCCGAGCTGGCGCGCTGTATTTTTGACAGCCTCGCCCTGCTCTATGCCGACATCCTGAGCGAGCTGGCTGACCTTCGCGGTAAACCGTTCACTCAGTTGCACATCGTGGGCGGCGGCTGCCAGAACCAGCTGCTGAACCAGCTCTGCGCCGATGCCTGCGGCATTACCGTGGTGGCAGGCCCCGTAGAGGCTTCCACGCTCGGCAACATCGGCATTCAGCTGATGACGCTGGACGAACTATCAAACGTTGACGATTTCCGTTCGGTGGTGACGGCGAATAACAGCCTGACCACCTTCACCCCCAATCCCTGCCATGACATTGCCCGCTACCGGGCGCAGTTTCAGCAAAAACGACTGACTAAGGAGCTTTGCGCATGACCACTCAACTTGAACAAGCCTGGGACCTGGCTAAACAGCGTTTCGCCGCCGTCGGCGTGGATGTCGAAGAGGCGCTGCGCCAGCTCGACCGTCTGCCCGTCTCCATGCACTGCTGGCAGGGTGATGACGTTGCCGGCTTCGAGAACCCGGGCGGTTCCCTGACGGGTGGCATTCAGGCAACGGGTAACTACCCGGGCAAAGCGCGCAACGCCACCGAACTGCGTGCGGATCTGGAACTGGCGCTGAGCCTGATCCCGGGGCCAAAACGCCTGAACCTGCACGCGATTTATCTCGAATCCGACGCGCCGGTCGCGCGTAACGAAATCAAACCGGAACACTTTAAGAACTGGGTGGAGTGGGCAAAGGCCAACCGGCTGGGACTGGATTTTAACCCGTCCTGCTTCTCGCACCCGCTGAGCGCGGACGGGTTTACCCTTGCACACGCCAACGACGAAATCCGGCAGTTCTGGATCGACCACGTGAAGGCCAGCCGCCGCGTCTCCGCGTATTTCGGCGAGCAGCTCGGCACGCCGTCAGTGATGAATATCTGGATCCCGGACGGCATGAAGGACATCACCGTTGACCGTCTGGCGCCGCGCCAGCGCCTGCTGGCCGCGCTGGATGAAGCCATCAGCGAAAAGCTGGACCCGTCGCACCATATCGACGCGGTGGAGAGCAAGCTGTTCGGCATTGGCGCAGAGAGCTACACCGTGGGCTCAAACGAGTTCTACATGGGCTACGCCACCAGCCGCCAGACCGCGCTGTGCCTGGATGCTGGCCACTTCCATCCGACCGAGGTGATCTCCGACAAAATCTCCGCCGCCATGCTCTACGTGCCGCGCCTGCTGCTGCACGTCAGCCGTCCGGTGCGCTGGGACAGCGACCACGTGGTCCTGCTGGACGACGAAACCCAGGCGATTGCCAGCGAAATCATCCGCCACGATCTGTTTGACCGCGTGCACATCGGGCTCGACTTCTTTGACGCCTCCATCAACCGCATCGCGGCATGGGTTATCGGCACCCGCAACATGAAAAAAGCCCTGCTGCGCGCCCTGCTGGAGCCAACCGCCGCGCTGAAACAGCTGGAAGAGAGCGGCGATTACACCGCGCGCCTGGCCCTGCTGGAAGAGCAGAAATCCCTGCCGTGGCAGGCGGTGTGGGAGATGTACTGCCAGCGTCACGACGCCCCGGCGGGCAGCCAGTGGCTGGACAACGTGCGGGCGTATGAGAAGGACGTTCTCGCCGCTCGTCAGTAAAAAATATCGCCCGGCAGCGCATTGCATGCCGGGCCTACAGGTAAAGCAGGCCGGGTAAGCGTAACGCCACCCGGCATTTTCAAAGGAAACACTGTATGCAGACCATCACCACCTCCTGGTTCGTCCAGGGCATGATCAAAGCCACCTCCGACGCCTGGCTGAAGGGCTGGGACGAGCGCAACGGCGGCAACCTCACGTTGCGCCTGGACGACGCGGATATCGAGCCCTTTGCCGCCGATTTCCACCAGAAGCCGCGCTATATCGCCCTGAGCCAGCCGATGCCGCTGCTCGCCAACACGCCGTTTATCGTTACCGGTTCCGGCAAGTTCTTCCGCAACGTTCAGCTGGACCCGGAAGCCAACCTCGGCGTGGTGAAGGTGGATAGCGACGGCGCGGGCTACCACATTCTGTGGGGGCTAACGGACGACGCGGTGCCGACCTCTGAGCTGCCGGCGCACTTCCTCTCCCACTGCGAGCGCATCAAGGCGACCAACGGCAAAGACCGCGTGATCATGCACTGCCACGCCACTAACCTGATCGCCCTGACCTACGTGCTGGAAAATAATTCTGATTTCTTTACCCGCAAGCTGTGGGAAGGCAGTACCGAGTGTCTGGTGGTGTTCCCGGACGGCGTCGGCATTCTGCCGTGGATGGTGCCGGGTACCGATGAAATCGGCCAGGCGACCGCGACGGATATGCAAAAGCACGCCCTGGTGCTGTGGCCGTTCCACGGTGTCTTCGGCAGCGGCCCGACGCTGGATGAAACCTTCGGCCTGATCGACACCGCCGAGAAATCCGCGGAGGTGCTGGTGAAGGTCTACTCCATGGGCGGCATGAAGCAGACCATCACCCGGGAAGAGCTGATCGCCCTGGGCAAACGCTTTGGCGTCACCCCGATGCAGTCCGCATTAGATCTGTACAACTAACAACATCGCGCCCCGCTTACCGAGACGGGGCGAAAACCACCTGCAATCCCTACAACTAACTCAAGTCAGTGGAGTAAAAGCAATGAAAATAAAAGCAAGCTTGATCCTCACCGTTGCCGCTCTGGCGTTGTCCGGTTCCGCTTTAGCAGAAGTGAAAATCGCCCTGGTGGCGAAGTCCTTAGGAAATGGATTCTTCGAAGCAGCGAACGTCGGCGCGCAGGAGGCGGCCAAAGAGTTAGGCGATGTAAAAGTGATTTATACCGGCCCGACCACCACCACGGCGGAAGCGCAGATCGAGGTGCTGAACGGGCTGATCGCTCAGGGCGTGGATGCGATCGCGATCTCCGCGAACGATCCGGACGCCGTCGTGCCGGTGCTGAAAAAAGCGATGCAGCGCGGCATCAAGGTTGTGTCGTGGGATTCCGGCGTGGCGAAAGCCGGACGTCAAATCCATCTCAATCCCTCCAATAACGCCCTGATTGGCGAAACCAACGTCAAGCTCGCCGCCGATGCCCTGAAAGCGCTGAACGTGGAGAAGGGTGACGTCGCCGTGCTGAGCGCCACGCCAACCTCCACCAACCAGAACACCTGGATTGCGGAGATGAAAAAGGTGCTGCCGAAGTACCCTTCCGTCAACCTGGTGACGGTGGCCTACGGGGACGATCTCTCTGACAAAAGCTACCGTGAGGCGGTCGGTCTGCTGAAAACCTATCCGGACCTGAAGGTTATCGTCTCGCCTTCATCCGTGGGCATCGTGGCCGCCGCGCAGGCGGTAAAAGACCAGGGCAAGATTGGCAAAGTGTACGTCACCGGCTTAGGACTGCCGTCTGAGATGGCGGGCGCGGTGAAATCCGGCGCGAGCAAGAGCTTTGCCATCTGGAACCCGATCGACCTCGGCTATGCGGCAACCTACCTGGCGGATGATCTGGTGAAAGGCACGGCCACGAAAGGCGAGGCCAGCATGGGCAGACTGGGCAAAGTGAAGCTGGATGCTGACGGCAACGGCGCGATGGCCGAGCCGTTCGTCTACGATGCCAGCAATATTGATAAGTTCTCAAAAATCTTTTGATGCGATTTGTAGGCCGGATAAGCGTAGCGCCATCCGGCAAAAGGCGGGTGGCGCTGCCGCTTACCCGCCTACACATTCCCCTGTCCAGGAGAACTATCATGACCCCATTGCTACAGCTTTCTGGCATCACGAAGGTGTTCCCCAGCGTGCGTGCCCTTGAGAACGTGCAGCTTGCGCTGTGGCCCGGCAAAGTGACGGCGCTTATCGGAGAAAACGGCGCGGGCAAGTCGACGCTGGTCAAAGTGATGACCGGCATTTATCAGCCCGACGAGGGCGAGATCCTCTACAAAGCGATCCCCGTGCACCTCCCGACGCCGGAGTCGGCGCATAAAATCGGCATCACCGCCATTCACCAGGAAACCGTACTGTTCGATGAGCTATCGGTCACCGAAAATATCTTTGTCGGTCAGTACCTTCACAAGGGCTTCCTGAAAAAGCTCGACTGGCCGGAAATGCACCGCCGGGCGCAGGCCATCCTCACGCGGCTGGAAGTGCAAATCGACCCGCGCGCGACGCTGAAAACCCTGAGCATCGCCCAGCGTCATATGGTAGCGATTGCCCGCGCGCTCTCCTTTGAGGCGCAGGTGGTTATTCTTGATGAACCCACGGCGGCGCTGTCGCAGCATGAAATCCTCGAGTTTTACCAGATTGTGGAGCGCTTAAAGCAGGAGGGAAAAGCCATCCTGTTTATCTCCCACAAGTTCGACGAGATTTTTGAGCTGGCGGATCATTACACCATTTTGCGCGACGGCGCGTTCGTCGGCGCAGGTGCAATAAATGAGATCACCGAGGAGCGCATGGTGTCGATGATGGTCGGGCGTGCCATTACGCAAACCTTCCCGAAAATCGACTGCGAGAAGGGCGAAACGGTGCTGGAAGTGAAAAACCTTTGCCACCCGACCGAGTTCGCAAACATCTCCTTCTCCCTGCATAAAGGCGAAATCCTTGGCTTCTACGGGCTGGTCGGTGCCGGGCGTACCGAACTGATGCAGGCGCTTTCCGGCGTTACGCGGCCAGCGTCCGGGGAAATTATCCTCAACGGTCAGCCCCGTCGCTTTCGCCAGCCTGCGGATGCCATCAAAGCCGGTATTGTCTGCGTGCCGGAAGAGAGGCAGAAACAGGGGGCGATTATCGCGCTGCCGATTGCCCAGAACATCAGCCTGCCTCAGCTCAGCACGCTCAATCCGAGCGGCGTACTGCACGACGACCGCGAATGGAAGCTGGCAGACGAGTATGCCAAACGTCTGCACGTGAAAGCCTTCAGTTGGAAGCAGGCAGTGGAGACCCTCTCCGGCGGCAACCAGCAAAAGGTCGTTATCGGCAAATGGCTGGCAACGCACCCTGATGTGATCATCCTTGATGAGCCGACAAAAGGCATTGATATCGGCTCAAAGGCAGCCGTTCATCAGTTTATGTCCGAGCTGGTCAGTCAGGGGCTGGCGGTGATTATGGTTTCGTCCGAACTGCCGGAAGTGATGGGCATGGCGGACCGCATCATCGTAATGCACGAGGGGCTGATGGTCGCCGAATACCAGGCGGGAGATGCGACGGCGGAAACCATCGTCAGCGCCGCCAGCGGTGCTAAACAGGAGGCGGCATAAATGCGGAGCTCACTCTTAAAACACCGTGAAGCGTTGCTTGGCGCGGTGATTGTACTGATGATCGTCGCCATCGGCAGCCGCGTACCGTCGTTTATCGCGCCGGGCAACCTGGTGGAAATGTTTAACGACACCGCCATTCTGATCGTCCTCGCGCTCGGGCAGATGATGGTGCTGCTCACCAAAGGCATCGACCTGTCGATGGCGGCCAATCTTGCCCTGACCGGGATGATTGTCGCCCTGATTAACTTCCACTACCCGGACGTGCCCGTCTGGGCGCTGCTTATCCTGGCAAGCGCGCTTGGGCTGCTGATGGGCGCGATGAACGGCCTGCTGGTGTGGAAGCTGGGCATTCCGGCGATTGTGGTGACGCTCGGCACTATGAGCATCTACCGCGGAATTATCTTTTTGCTCTCCGGCGGCGGCTGGGTGAACGCCAACCAGATGAGCGCCGACTTCCTCGGGCTGCCGCGTGCCTCTTTGCTGGGCTTGCCGGTACTGAGCTGGTGCGCCATCGCCGCACTGCTGCTGGTGGGCTACTGCCTGCGCTACAGCCGCATCGGACGGGCGCTCTATACCGCAGGCGGCAACGCGACGGCGGCGTACTACACCGGGATCAACGCCGGGAAAATGCAGTTCATCAGCTTTTGCCTCTCCGGACTGCTGGCCGGGTTCTGCGGCTACCTGTGGATCTCGCGCTTTGCCGTTGCGTATGTCGACGTCGCTAACGGTTTTGAATTGCAGGTGGTGGCCGCCTGCGTGATTGGCGGGATAAGCACCATGGGCGGCACCGGGCGCGTACTCGGCTGTCTGTTTGGCGCCCTGTTCCTCGGGGTGATTAACAACGCCCTGCCGGTGATCGGCGTCTCCCCGTTCTGGCAGATGGCCATTTCCGGCACGGTAATTGTCGTTGCAGTGCTGCTGAACGAGCGCGGCAACAGGCGCAAAGGCAGGCTGATCCTGCGCGACGCCGCGCTGGCGCGTCAGAAACTGGTGGTGAAATCATGAGCAAAATGATGACATCTGAAGCGATCGAACCGACCTCTGCGACGGGCATCTTCCGGCGCCTGCTGTGCTGGGAAGGTTTCCTGCTGGCGGTGACGCTGGCGGTATTCGTGGTGAACGCGCTCGCCTCGCCTTACTTCCTCAACGTCTGGAACCTCTCCGATGCGACGTTCAACTTCACCGAAAAGGCGATCATCGTGCTGCCGATGGCGATGCTGATTATCGCCCGGGAAATTGACCTGTCGGTGGCCTCCACCATCGCGCTCAGCTCCACGGTGATGGGCTTTTGCGCGGCGGCGGGCGTCGATACGCCGCTGCTGGTCTGCGTGGGACTTGGCGTCGGGCTGCTGTGCGGACTGCTTAACGGCATCCTGGTGACGCGCTTTAATCTGTCGTCCATCGTCATCACCATCGGCACCATGAGCCTGTACCGCGGGATCGCCTACATCCTGCTCGGGGACCAGGCGCTGAACAGCTATCCGGAAAGCTTCGCCTGGTTCGGCCAGGGCTACGTCTGGGGCGCGCTGTCGTTTGAGTTCGCGCTGTTTATCGTGCTGGCCGCTCTGTTTGCCTTTGTGCTGCACCGCACCAACTTTGGCCGCCGCACCTACGCCATCGGCAATAACCCGACCGGCGCGTGGTATTCCGGCATCAACATTAAACGCCACAACCTGATGCTGTTCGCGCTGGTGGGGCTAATGTCCGGCCTGGCGTCAGTGTTGCTCACCTCGCGTCTGGGCAGCACTCGCCCGACGATTGCGATGGGCTGGGAGCTGGCGGTGGTGACGATGGCGGTGCTCGGCGGCGTCAATATTCTCGGCGGGTCCGGCAGCATGGTGGGCGTGATTATCGCCGCCTTCCTGATGGGGCTGGTGACCTTTGGCCTGAGCCTGCTCAACGTGCCCGGCATTGTGATGTCGGTAATTATCGGCGCGATGCTGATTGTGGTGATTTCACTGCCGATTATTACCCGCCGGGTGATGCAGCGAAGACGGATCTCATAGCCGGGTGGAGCTGCGTTTACCCGGCCTGCTTAACCGTAGGCCCGCGCAAGCGCAGCGCCGCCGGGCATAAAATTCACAGTAATTAAGGAGAATTATCATGAGCTTTATGTTGGCACTTCCAAAAATCAGCCTGCACGGCGCGGGTGCAATCGGCGATATGGTCAATCTGGTGGCGAACAAGCAGTGGGGAAAAGCGCTGGTTGTCACCGACGGCCAGCTGGTGAAGCTCGGCCTGCTCGACAGCCTGTTTACCGCGCTGGATGCCCATCAGATGTCGTATCACCTGTTCGATGAGGTGTTCCCGAACCCGACGGAGGCGCTGGTGCAGAAAGGCTTTGCCGCTTACCAGGACGCGGAATGCGATTACATCATCGCCTTTGGCGGCGGCAGCCCAATTGATACCGCCAAAGCGATAAAAATCCTTACCGCCAACCCGGGTCCGTCAACCGATTATTCCGGCGTCGGCAAGGTGAAAAACGCGGGCGTGCCGCTGGTGGCCATCAACACCACCGCGGGCACGGCGGCGGAGATGACCAGCAACGCGGTGATCATCGATTCCGCGCGTCAGGTGAAAGAAGTCATCATCGACCCGAACATCATCCCGGATATCGCCGTGGACGATGCCAGTGTGATGCTCGATATTCCGGCCTCCGTGACCGCCGCAACCGGCATGGACGCATTAACCCACGCCATTGAAGCCTACGTGTCCGTTGGCGCGCACCCGCTGACCGATGCCAATGCGCTGGAGGCGATTCGCCTGATCAACCTCTGGCTGCCGAAAGCGGTCGACGACGGTCATAACCTGGAAGCGCGCGAGCAGATGGCCTTCGGTCAGTACCTGGCGGGTATGGCGTTCAACAGCGCCGGGCTGGGGCTGGTACATGCTCTGGCGCACCAGCCGGGCGCGACGCACAACCTGCCTCATGGCGTATGTAATGCCATCCTGCTGCCGATTATCGAAAACTTTAACCGCCCGAACGCGGTCGCGCGTTTTGCCCGCGTGGCGCAGGCAATGGGCGTTGACACGCGCGAAATGAGCGACGAGGCCGCCAGCATGGCAGCGATTCAGGCGATTCGTGACCTGAGCGCCCGCGTCGGCATTCCGTCCGGCTTCAGCCAGCTCGGCGTCACCAAAGCCGACATTGAAGGCTGGCTGGATAAAGCCCTCGCCGATCCGTGCGCGCCGTGCAACCCGCGCACCGCCAGCCGCGACGAGGTCCGCGAGCTGTATCTGGAGGCATTATGATCCGCAAAGCGTTTGTGATGCAGGTAAACCCGGACGCGCACGAAGAGTACGCCCGACGCCACAATCCGATCTGGCCCGAACTGGAAGCGGTGCTGAAAGCCCACGGCGCGCACCACTACGCCATTTATCTCGACAGAGAACGCAACCTGCTGTTTGCGACGGTGGAGATTGAGTCGGAGGAGCGCTGGAACGCGGTGGCGAATACCGACGTCTGCCAGCGCTGGTGGAAACATATGGCTGACGTCATGCCGTCGAACCCGGATAACAGCCCGGTGAGCGCCGGGCTGAAAGAGGTGTTTTACCTGGAGTGATGCGTTAACGCTGCCGCCCCTGTGGTGGCAGCAATCTCCCGCCTGCTGCTCAGCGTAAACGCCGACACCACCGTAATCGCCAGCACGAAACAGCCCAGCATCAGGTACGTCTCCTGGAAGCCAATCCGGTCATACATATTTCCGGCAAAGGCGGAGAGGAAAATCGCTGCCGACTGTTTGGCAAACTGGAAGCCAATCAGGTAGATGGTGGCCGACAGGCGCGTATCAAACACTCCGGTAATGTATTTGAATGCCCCCACCAGCAGGAACGGGACCTCCAGCGCGTGCAGCATCTTCAGGGCGATCACCTCCACGGCGGTGGTGGCAAACGACGAACCGATGATGCGCGTCGCCATAATTACCCCGGCAATCAGCAGCGTGTTTTTCGCGCCGATGCGGTTAATGATCCACGGCGAGCAGAACATGATAATGGCGTTACAAATCTCCCCCGCCGTGGTGGCAAAACCGAACGCCCGGGTGCCCGCTTCCGGCGTGGCGAAGAAGGTTTTAAAGAAGGTGGCAAACTGCTGGTCGAAAACGTCATACACGCAGGCCACACCAATCACGTACAGGATGAACATCCACATTCTGCGCTGGCGGAACAGGTTGAACACGGTTTTAGCGGTGATCTGCGGCTGGTTCGCACCCAGGGCGTTCATCACCTGCGCCGTCTGGTTGGGCTTCGGTTTCGCGACCACCAGTAGCAGCATCAGCAAAAGCGCCGCCGCCGATCCCATCCAGAAAACATACGACGGGTCGATGCCGAACAGGATGCCGCCCGTTGAGGCGCACAGCCCCCAACCGAGGCAGCCAAACATGCGCGCCTTGCCGTACTCAAAGAGGCTGTTGCGGCTCACGCGTTCAATGTAGGCCTCAATCGCCCCGGATCCGGCTGAAAAAACAAAGCCGATATACAACCCGCCGCTCAGCGCGCCCAGCCAGATATTGGTTTTCAACAGTGGCGCGAAGACGTACAGGAAAAACGGCGCGAACAGAAACAGCAGCACTGAGATTATCCACAGCAGGTGTTTTTTCAGCCCCAGCTTGTCCGAAATGACGCCCAGCACCGGCTGGAAGGCAATGGCCGACAGCGAGATGCAGGAGAAGACAATCCCGGTATGGGTTTTGTTCAGACCGATGATGTCCGACAGCCAGATCGGCAGGAACGGAAAGCAGGTGGCCATGATGAAGAAGTAGAGAAAGAAGAACAGCCCGAAGATCCAGAAATTAGGGTTGTCTTTGTGGGTACAGGTTGTTGTGTTCATTATTTTTATCCTCAACGGAGGGCCGGCTGCCCGGCCCGTCACCTTTACACGCGTTCCACGCCAATCAGAATGGCGGTTTCCGGATCCAGAATCGGCAGCGTAATACCCGCCCGCATCAGCCATTCGCCGCTTGCCGTTTGCGGGGCTTCCATCCACGCCGGCAGCTTACGCATGGTGTGCCCACCCTCGCCCGTGATCTGAATGTTCGGGTGATCCAGCAGCGTGATGCGGTACTGCGCGCTGGCGTCTAACCCCGGCATGCGCAGCGGCATCATCAGGGTGTAATCCGGCATTGCGAGCTGGCTGACCATAAACAGCCCCTGCGTTTTGTCTTCACTCACTATACCCTGCGCCAGCGTGGTGGCATCCGGCATGTCCACGCGCCACTGGGTACCGTGATGAATCACCTCGCGCCACCGCTTATACAGCGCGGCGTAATGGCGATAGCCCTCACGCTCCTGCGCATCCACGGTGAGCGGATCCAGCTCCAGCCCCATATGCCCAAACAGCGCCGTCAGCCCACGGAAAGCGATGCTGTGCTGGCGGAAGGTGGCGTGACATTTATGATGGCCGATATGCGCCCCCATCACCTCCGGCGGGAAGAAGTAGCTCATGCCGCGCTGGATCGTGTTGCGCTCCAGCGCGTCGTTGTTATCGGACGCCCAGAAGCGGTGGCTGCGGGTCAGCACTTCATAATCGATTCGCCCCCCGCCAGAGGAGCAGGATTCAAATTCAATGTGCGGGAAGCGCTCGCCCAGCACGTCCAGCAGGCGGTAAAACTGGCGGGTCTGCGCGTCGGCGGCGGCTTTACCGTTGTGTCCCGGCTGCACCAGCTCGCGGTTCATGTCCCATTTCACGTAGTCAACCGCATGCTCGCCCAGCAGCCAGCTCATGCGCTCCAAGAGATAATCAAAGGCCTGCGGGATGTTCAGGTTGAGCACCAGCTGGTGCCGCCCGGTCGCCTGCGCGTAGCCCGGCAGCGCCAGCACCCAGTCAGGATGCGCGCGATACAGATCGGAATCCGGGTTAATCATCTCCGGCTCGATCCAGATGCCAAACTCCATGCCGAGCCGTTTAACGTGACTGATGACCGGCGTCAGGCCGTTCGGGTATTTTTTCTCATCCAGGTACCAGTCGCCCAGCGCGGCGCGATCGTCGTTGCGGCCTTTGAACCAGCCGTCGTCGATGATGAAGCGCTCCACGCCCAGCGCCGCCGCCTCGTCGGCCATGCGCATGATGTAGTCCGGATCGTGATTAAAGTAGATGCCTTCCCAGGTATTGAGGTGGACCGGGCGCGGTTTGTTTTCCGGGAAGCGGATGATGCTGTCGCGCAGGTAGCGGTGGAATTGCTGGCTCATGCCGTTCAGCCCGTGCGGGGAGTAGCTGGCATACAGGCGCGGCGTCCAGAGCGTTTCGCCCTCTTCAATCGCCATTTCACCCGGCAGGTAGAGCGCTTCGGCCTGTATATAACGGCGACCATCGGTTTTCGCTTCGGCGCGCAGGCGGTGGTTGCCGCTCCAGCCCAGATGCACGCCCCAGACGTCGCCCTGCATTTCGCTGAACGATGGCGTACCGGCGATCAGCGCCGGGAAATGTTCGTGGGACGTTTTACCCCGACGGTTTTCAATGACAACGCTGTCGTGCTCAAGCGTGACGCGGTGCGGCTGAAATTCCCTGATCCAGCGTCCGTGAAAGGCCATTACCTCCTGCGCGCGCTCGGCCACCGGCAGCGTGACGGCGAATCGGTCCACCTGCCACGCCTGTGCTTTCAGGTTGGTTAACCCATGGCGCACCACCAGCACGCCGCTGGCCTCGAGCACCAGCTCGCTGGTCAGGCGCAGGCCCGCCTGTTTATCCTCCGCCGTTACCGTCAGGGTTTGTCCCTGCTGCTGCACGTCTGTGGTGGTAAAGACGGGGGAACCGTCCAGCCCCTGGCGATGCCCCTCAATACCGGGCGAACCAAACAGTCCGTGCCCCAGCTCGGCCATCAGCGTCACCGGGGAGTCCACGTCCAGCCTGCCGTTCGCCACCGGCCGCGTCAGCGTAGCGATATCCGGCGGCGAAAAGTGCTGAAGGTGCGGCCCCCAGTAGAGAATTTCGGCGAACGGATAGGTTTTTAGCACCACGTCAACCGTGGTGCTTTCGAGTCGTAAAATGGCCTCTTGCATCAGACATCTCCTGTCATCGGGATGACTTGAGTGTTGATCCGAAACGTTTCGGATACAAACCAAAACGTTTCGGATCTGTGATCGGGTTTGGAAATTTGCCCGGTTTAGGCCGTCTGGCCCGGGAAGAATTCCGGCTGCCAGAGCACCTGGAGCCGTTCGACGTCATCACCGTTGATCAACTGGCGCACCATGTCCGCAATCTGCTTTCCAACGCCCTGGCGGGTGGACTGGATCACCGCCGCCACGTCGATATCGACAATGCTGTCCTGCGGTAATCCGTCGTAGACCACCAGCGAGATAGCATCGTCGCCGGACAGGCGCCCCATCTGCGCCAGCGCCATCGCCGCGCCGTCGCCGTGGGTGTTGCAGTCGGTAATGATGGCCGTGGGGGGCTGCGGCAGGGAGAGAAGTTCTTGCGTGGTCGCATAGCCTACGCGGCGCGAAGGGGGCATGGCGCGCAGCCATTCGCTGGAGAGCCCGGCTTCCCGCAGCGCGTCCAGGTAGCCCTGCCGCCGCTGGGTGATGAATGCCTGATTGTTGCTTTCGCCCAGCAGGGCGATGCGCTGATGGCCTTTCTCGATCAGCCAGCGGGTGGCCTGGTACGTGCCGGCATAGTTGTCGAAATCGAACCACGCGTACGGCTGCGGCAGCTGGCTGCGGCCAAGCGCCAGGAACGGGAATCCGGCGGCCTGAAGCTGCTCAAGACGCGGATCGCGATCCAGCGTATGGGCCACAATCAGCGCATCCACGCGCCGGCTTTGCACCATGCGCATATAGCTGTGTTTGTCCGCCAGATCGTCGTCAGCAATGAGCAGCAGATCGATCTCATGTCGCGCCAGTTCATGGCTAATTTCGCCGACCATGTCCATAAAAACGCTGTTATTGAGCGGAACAGGATGTACGGGAAAAACGAGGCCGACGGCATCAATTTTGCCCATCTTCAGGCGGCGCGCGAACGTATTGGGTCGGTAGCCACGGCGCTGGGCCTCCGCCTCCACGCGGGCGCGCGTCTCAGCAGAAACGTCGTCATACCCGTTGAGGGCGCGGCTGACGGTAGTGACGGACAGCCCCAGTTCTTTAGCAATGGCTTTGAGCGACATGATTTTCCGTATCTTCGTTAATTTTGTTCCGCCACCAGAAGGGCGTGCGTATCTGGCTCCAGCGCCTTAAAGATATGCGGCTGGTCGGCGGGGTAGCAAATGTAATCGCCCGGGCCGAGTTCTTCCGCCGCGTCGATCAGGCCGACCATCGCCCGCCCCTGGGTCACGATAATGTGCTCAACCGACCCCGGCGGATGCGGCTGGGAAATACGGTCTGCGCCCGGCTGAGTCAGCAGCAGATAGATATCACGACGCGCCCCCGGCGGACACGCCGCCAGCAAAATCGCCTCGTAGTTCGCCTGCCCGGCAACCACCTTTGTGCCCTCGCCGCGGCGGATCACCTGCGTGACGGGCTGCTGCGGCTCCAGTAACCGGGCAAACGGAATATCCAGCGCCACGCAAAGCGACCAGAGCGTTTCCAGGCTGGGATTGCCGTTGCCAGACTCCAGCTGAGAAAGCGTGGATTTGGCGATCCCGGCACGGCGGGCAATTTCCGCCAGCGATAGCCCGGTTCGCAGGCGTTCCCGCACCAGGCTTTTGGCGATCACGCTGATTGGCTGCGTCATAAAAACGGCCTCTGTCTCTCTATAACGAACGATTCGTTCATCTTGTAAAACGATTTTGATGCGTTCATTATAATGGAAATACGTTCGATATGGCTAAAAGGGTATGAAGAATCACCTCTCTTGTCTGAAAGGCGACACGATAAAAGCGATAATTTTGGTCTGCCTCGCGGTAGGCGTGGTCGGCATGTCTTATGGCTCGCTGGCGATGGCCTACGGCTTCCCGCTGTGGGTGCCGTTTGTGCTTTCCCTCACGGTGCTGGCGGGCGCATCCGAGTTTATGTTCATCGGCATTGTGGCGAGCGGCGGCAATCCGCTGGCAGCGGCGGCGGCCGGTTTGCTGGTTAACGCCCGCCATGTGCCGTTCGGCGTGACGGTGCGTGAGCTGGTGGGCAAGCGCGGCCTGAGCTTTCTGGGCTGTCATATCATGAACGATGAAAGCGTGGTGTTCGGCCTGTCGCAAAAAACCGCCGAGCAGCGTAAGGCGGCCTACTGGCTGTGCGGGCTAGGCGTGGCAATCATCTGGCCGCTGGGGGCGGTGCTGGGGGCAATGGTCGGCAAATTGCTGCCGGACCCGGAGACCATCGGGCTGGACGCGGTGTTTCCGGCGATCCTGCTGGCGTTAGTCGTGCCGGCATTTAAAAACCGCACCACGCTGATCCGCGCCTGTAGCGGCGCGGTGTTGTCGCTGGCAGCCGTGCCGTTTGCGCCGGTGGGCCTGCCGGTGCTGCTCTCTTTGCTCGGTCTCGCCGCGAGGAAAAAATAATGGAAAACATGACGGTCTTTATTCTCGGTATCGCCATTCTTTCTGCCGGAACCTATCTGATGCGTCTTGGCGGAGCAAAGCTGGGTAACCGGCTGGCGCTTTCTGAACGATCGCAGGCGCTGCTTTCCGATGCGGCTACCGTTTTGCTGTTCTCCGTCGCGCTGGCAACAACGTTTTATGAAGGGGAACATTTTGCGGGGATGGCGCGCGTGCTGGGCGTCGGGTTCGCGGTGTTTCTGGCCTGGCGAAAAATGCCGTTAATTGTGGTGATCGTCGCGGCGGCGGTGGTGACGGCGCTGCTGCGTCTGGCGGGTATAAACTAAAAAAGCGCCCCAGGGGCGCTCTTTCGACGGTATAGCGAAATTATTTGTTCAGTTCAGCGGTCATGTGGACGCGGTTACCGGTGAACGCCTGGGTAATTTTATAGGATGACGCGCCTGCTTCCTGAGCCTGTGCGGCGATTTTAGCTTCAGCACCGTCCAGCGTAGAGGCGGATGCGGTCACTGTCTGCGCAGCGAAAGAACCAAAAGAAGTAGCCAGAGCGATTACAGCGACAAAAGTTTTGATGCTTTTCATGAGATAAACCCTTTCGTTAAGTTGTTTAGGTAAGGCACCGTGCCTTGATGAGATAAATAGTAGTCCTCATCCCGATCAACTAAAAGCGGAAGGATTTGCCTATATTATTCAAAATTACTGATCTACTATTAACCGCTGCGGATGGGTGTAAATGGTTGCTCTTCCCGGCTTGCAGAACCCCACCAGCGTCAGGTTACAGCGCTCCGCCACGTCCACCGCCAGCGTGGTTGCCGCCGACACCGCAAACAGGATTTCCACGCCGCACATGGCGGACTTTTGCACCATTTCATAGCTGGCACGGCTGGAAACGAGCGCCGCGCCCTGCTGCCAGACGTTGTTTTCCCGTGCGCGGCGGCCTAACAGCTTGTCCAGCGCCACGTGGCGGCCAACGTCTTCATGCCCGCCTGCAATACTCCCCGACGGCAATACCCACGCCGCCGCATGCGTACAGCCGCTGAGCTGGCCGATGGGCTGAACGTCGTTCAGATGCTCAAGCGCCCGGTCAAGATGCGCCAGATTAAACGTCTGGGTGAACGGCAGGGGAACAATCGGTTTGCCAATATCGTTAAGCTGTTCAACGCCGCACACGCCGCAGCCGGTACGTCCGGCCAGCGCCCGTCGACGCTCTTTCAGCCCCATAAAGCGACGGCTGGAGAGTTCGATTTGCACTTCGAGACCGTTGCAGGCCGGCACGACGTCCATGCCGTAGATCTCCTGCTGATGGGCAATGATGCCTTCCGAGAGGGAGAAACCGATGGCGAACAGCTCAAGATCTTTCGGCGAGGCCATCATCACCACATGTGAAATACCGTTGTAAACCAGCGCAACGGGGACTTCTTCCGCCAGAAAATCTGGCGTGGCATCTGAGATATGGGGCGGTCTGTGTACCGACAGTTCCACAATGCCCGCAGGCAGTGGCGACGCGTGGGCAGCACGGTTTTGTTTAGACACAACGGTATTCCTGAACAACCACGGAAGTGAGCCTGCTATTGCAACACAAACAGCAGACCTTACGCATAGTATGGATCAACTTTTCAGCAACCATTCTCCTACTCAATTCGGAGGGGTGCAACTGGTCGCCTGCTACACACCCTTAACATCCTCAGAGAAAAATGTGACTGATATCACATTTTATAATCAATGCCGTGATAATACGTTCACTTTGTTTTAACGCCGTTGGAACAGGCGTACCGACATTGTGGTATTCTGCGCTTATCCCTCGGAGAAATGGGGGTTTAATGCAAATTTTTCTCCTTTGCGGTTAATTCTCAACCGCAAAGTAAAACTACATAGCAATGTCGTAATGAACCAAGGAGTGACCCATGCAGGTCAGCAGAAGGCAGTTCTTTAAGATCTGCGCTGGCGGTATGGCAGGCACCACGGCGGCGGCACTGGGCTTTGCGCCCGGCGTAGCGCTGGCGGAAACGCGGCAGTATAAACTGCTGCGCACCCGCGAAACCCGTAACACCTGTACGTACTGCTCCGTCGGCTGTGGGCTGTTAATGTATAGCCTCGGCGACGGTGCGAAAAACGCCAAAGCATCCATTTTCCACATTGAAGGCGATCCGGATCATCCGGTCAACCGTGGTGCGCTGTGTCCGAAAGGGGCCGGTCTGGTAGATTTTATCCACTCCGAGAGCCGCCTGAAGTTTCCTGAGTATCGCGCGCCAGGCTCTGATAAATGGCAGCAAATCAGCTGGGAAGAGGCGTTCGATCGCATCGCTAAGCTGATGAAAGAAGACCGCGATGCCAACTTTATCGCGAAGAATGCCGAAGGCACCACCGTTAACCGTTGGCTCTCCACCGGGATGCTGTGTGCTTCAGCCTCCAGTAACGAAACCGGCTATTTAACCCAGAAATTTACGCGCGCACTCGGTATGCTCGCGGTCGACAACCAGGCGCGTGTCTGACACGGACCAACGGTAGCAAGTCTTGCTCCAACATTTGGTCGCGGTGCGATGACCAACCACTGGGTCGACATCAAGAACGCCAACCTCATTGTGGTGATGGGCGGTAACGCCGCTGAAGCGCACCCTGTCGGGTTCCGCTGGGCGATGGAAGCCAAAATCCACAACGGTGCGAAACTGATTGTGATCGATCCCCGCTTTACGCGTACGGCGTCAGTGGCGGATTTCTACACCCCTATTCGTTCAGGTACTGACATCACTTTCCTGTCAGGCGTATTGCTGTACCTGATGACCAACGAAAAATATAACCGCGAATACACCGAAGCCTATACCAACGCCAGCCTGATCGTGCGTGAGGATTACAGCTTCGACGATGGCCTGTTCAGCGGTTATGACGCCGAAAAACGCAAATACGACAAAACCAGCTGGAACTACGAGCTGGACGAAAACGGCTTTGCGAAGCGCGACACTACCCTGCAACACCCGCGCTGCGTGTGGAACCTGCTGAAAGAGCACGTTTCCCGCTACACGCCGGACGTTGTCGAGAACATCTGCGGGACGCCGAAGGCAGACTTCCTGAAGGTGTGCGAGCTGATTGCGGAAACCAGTGCGAAAGATAAAACCGCGTCGTTCCTGTATGCGCTCGGCTGGACGCAGCACTCCATCGGCGCGCAGAACATCCGCACCATGGCGATGGTTCAGCTGCTGCTCGGCAACATGGGGATGGCTGGCGGCGGCGTGAACGCCCTGCGCGGTCACTCTAACATCCAGGGTCTGACCGACCTCGGCCTGCTGTCGCAGAGCCTGACGGGCTACATGAACCTGCCAAGCGAAAAACAGACTGACCTGCAAACTTACCTGACGGCCAGCACGCCAAAACCGCTGCTCGAAGGCCAGGTGAACTACTGGGGCAACTATCCGAAGTTCTTCGTCTCGCTGATGAAAGCCTTCTACGGCGACAAGGCGACGGCGGACAACAGCTGGGGCTTTGACTGGCTGCCGAAGTGGGACAAAGGTTACGACGTCCTCCAGTACTTCGAGATGATGCACCAGGGGCAGGTCAACGGCTATATCTGCCAGGGCTTTAACCCGGTCGCGTCATTCCCGAACAAGAACAAGGTTGTCGAATCTCTGTCGAAGCTGAAGTTCCTGGTGACGATTGACCCGCTCAATACCGAAACCTCGACCTTCTGGCAGAACCACGGTGAGTCGAACGACGTTGATCCGTCGAAGATTCAGACCGAAGTGTTCCGTCTGCCGTCTACCTGTTTCGCGGAAGAGAACGGTTCTATCGTCAACTCTGGCCGCTGGTTGCAGTGGCACTGGAAAGGCGCGGACGCCCCGGGCATCGCCCTGAATGATGGCGAGATCCTGGCCGGCATCTTCTTACGCCTGCGTAAGATGTACGCCTCTGAAGGCGGCGCAACGCCTGAGCCGGTGCTGAACATGACCTGGAACTACTCGACGCCGGAAAACCCTGCGCCGGAAGAAGTGGCCATGGAGAGCAATGGTAAGGCGCTGGCGGACGTTATCGATCCGGCGACCGGTGCGGTTCTGGCGAAGAAAGGCGACCAGCTCAGCACCTTCGCGCACCTGCGCGATGACGGTACCACGTCAAGCGGCTGCTGGATCTTTGCCGGTAGCTGGACGCCGAAAGGCAACCAGATGGCCAACCGCGACAACGCCGACCCGTCGGGCCTCGGCAATACGCTGGGCTGGGCATGGGCGTGGCCGCTTAACCGCCGCATCCTCTATAACCGTGCCTCCGCTGACCCGCAGGGCAACCCGTGGGATCCGAAGCGTCAGCTTCTGAAGTGGGACGGCGCGAAATGGGGCGGCGTGGATATTCCGGACTACAGCACTGCCGCACCGGGCAGCGACGTTGGGCCGTTTATCATGCAGCCTGAAGGGATGGGGCGCCTGTTTGCTATCGACAAGATGGCGGAAGGGCCGTTCCCGGAACACTACGAGCCGTTTGAGACGCCGCTGGGCACCAACCCGCTGCACCCGAACGTGGTCTCTAACCCGGCAGCCCGTATCTTCAAGGGCGACTTTGAAGCGCTGGGTAAAAAGGACAAGTTCCCGTACGTGGGCACCACTTACCGTCTGACCGAACACTTCCACTACTGGACCAAGCACGCGCTGCTTAACGCCATCGCGCAGCCGGAACAGTTTGTGGAGATCGGCGAGAAGCTGGCAAACAAGCTCGGCATTGCCCATGGCGATACCGTGAAGGTCTCTTCCAACCGCGGCTACATCAAGGCCAAGGCGGTAGTGACCAAGCGTATTCGCACGCTGAACGTTCACGGTCAACAGGTGGATACCATCGGTATTCCGATTCACTGGGGCTATGAGGGCGTGGCGAAGAAAGGGTTCATTGCGAACACCCTGACGCCGTTCGTCGGCGATGCGAACACGCAGACGCCGGAGTTTAAGGCCTTCCTCGTGAACGTGGAAAAGGTGTAACGGAGACGACTTATGGCTTATCAATCTCAAGACATTATCCGTCGTTCCGCGACTAACGGTTTCACGCCCGCGCCTCAGGCGCGGGACCACCAGCAGGAAGTGGCGAAGCTTATCGACGTGACCACCTGTATCGGCTGTAAAGCCTGTCAGGTGGCCTGTTCAGAGTGGAACGACATCCGTGACGAAGTGGGTCACAACGTCGGGGTGTACGACAACCCGGCAGACCTGACCGCCAAGTCCTGGACGGTAATGCGTTTCTCGGAAGTGGAGCAGAACGACAAACTGGAATGGCTTATCCGCAAAGACGGCTGTATGCACTGTGCGGATCCGGGCTGCCTGAAGGCGTGTCCGTCAGAAGGGGCTATCATTCAGTATGCCAACGGCATCGTCGACTTCCAGTCCGAGCAGTGCATCGGCTGCGGCTACTGCATCGCGGGCTGTCCGTTCGACGTGCCGCGCATGAACCCGGAAGACAACCGCGTCTACAAATGTACCCTGTGCGTAGACCGCGTAAACGTCGGCCAGGAGCCAGCGTGCGTGAAGACCTGCCCAACCGGCGCTATTCACTTTGGCTCCAAAGAGGATATGAAAACGCTGGCGGCAGAGCGCGTGGGCGAGCTGAAAACCCGTGGTTACGATAACGCAGGCCTGTACGATCCGGCCGGGGTTGGCGGGACGCACGTGATGTACGTGCTGCACCACGCCGACAAGCCGAACCTGTATCACGGCCTGCCGGAGAACCCGGAAATCAGCGCCACCGTGAAGTTCTGGAAAGGCATCTGGAAACCGCTGGCCGCGGTCGGTTTTGCGGCTACCTTTGCAGCGAGCATCTTCCACTACGTCGGCGTCGGTCCGAACCGCGCGGAAGAGGAAGACGATAATCTGCATGAAGAGAAAGACGAGGTGCGCAAATGAGAAAACGTGACACCATCGTGCGCTACACCGCGCCGGAACGCATCAACCACTGGGTCACCGCCTTCTGCTTCATGCTGGCGGCGATAAGCGGGCTGGGGTTCTTTTTCCCCTCCTTCAACTGGCTGATGCAGATCCTGGGCACGCCGCAGCTGGCGCGCATCCTTCACCCATTCGTGGGTGTGGTGATGTTTGCCTCGTTTATCATCATGTTTTTCCGCTACTGGCACCATAACCTAATCAATCGGGATGATATCTTTTGGGCGAAGAATATTCGTAAGATCGTCGTCAACGAGGAAGTGGGTGATACCGGGCGTTATAACTTCGGTCAGAAATGCGTATTCTGGGCGGCGATTATCTTCCTGGTCCTGTTGCTGGTGAGCGGCGTGATCATCTGGCGTCCGTACTTTGCGCCTGCTTTCTCAATCCCGGTGATCCGATTTGCGTTAATGCTGCATTCATTTGCCGCAGTGGCGTTAATTGTGGTTATCATGGTGCATATTTACGCCGCCCTCTGGGTGAAAGGCACCATTACCGCGATGGTGGAAGGATGGGTAACCAAAACGTGGGCGAAGAAACATCACCCGCGCTGGTACCGTGAAGTCCGCCAGAAACAGGAAAAGTCATCTGAATGAGTATTCGCATAATCCCGCAAGATGAGCTGGGGTCGAGCGAGAAACGTACGGCGGAGTATATTCCGCCGTTGTTATTCCCCAGACTCAAGAACCTCTACAACCGCCGCGCAGAGCGTCTGCGCGAGCTGGCAGAGAACAACCCGCTGGGCGATTTTCTGCGTTTTGCCGCGCTGGTCGCCCATGCGCAGGAGGTGGTGCTGTACGATCACCCGCTGCAAATGGACCTGACCGCGCGCATCAAAGAAGCTAACGAGCAGGGCAAGCCACCGCTGGATATTCACGTCCTGCCGCGCGACAAGCACTGGCATAAGCTGCTGCATTCGCTGATTGCCGAGCTGAAGCCGGAGATGAGCGGCACGGCGCTGGCGGTCATTGAGAACCTGGAAAAAGCCTCCGATCAGGAGCTGGAAGAGATGGCGAGCGCGCTGTTCGCCTCCGACTTCTCGCTGGTCAGCAGCGATAAAGCGCCGTTTATCTGGGCTGCGCTGTCGCTTTACTGGGCGCAAATGGCGAGCCTGATCCCGGGCAAAGCCCGCGCCGAATACGGCGAAGCGCGCCAGTTCTGCCCGGTGTGCGGCTCAATGCCGGTCTCCAGCATGGTGCAGATTGGCACCACGCAGGGGTTGCGCTACCTGCACTGCAACCTGTGTGAAACCGAGTGGCACGTGGTGCGCATCAAGTGCAGCAACTGCGAGCAGACTCGCGATCTCAACTACTGGTCGCTGGAAAATGAAGACGCGGCGGTGAAAGCCGAAAGCTGCGGCGACTGCGGGACTTACCTGAAGATTCTGTATCAGGAAAAAGACCCGAAAGTCGAAGCGGTGGCCGACGATCTCGCCTCGTTGATTCTGGACGCCAAAATGGAGCAGGAGGGCTTTGCCCGTAGCTCGATTAACCCGTTCCTGTTCCCGGGTGAAGGGGAGTAATCTCCTGTAAGCGTGCCGGGCGGCGCGAGCTTGCCCGGCCTATAGCTGGTAAGGGGAAACAACCCCGGCTATTCCGGCAAAGTCTTTAGTATTGCGGGACACCAGGGGACAATTTCTGCTTTGGGCTGTGGCCAAAATGATGGCATCAGGTAGTTTCATCCCGTGTTTCTCACGGAGCACAACGCTTCTTTCAGCGATATCCCGCGAAACGTCGATAATTTCAAAAGCGCCCATGACAGCTGCCGTTTTCGCTTCATGACCATGCCTGCGCGCGCCGACCATGACCTCCATCCACGTGATAAGACTAATCGCCCGATGCGAGGCCGTACGATCGATCGTATCGGCAGCTTCTACGTGATTGTTAAAGAGATCGATGAGAATATTGGTATCAAACACTGCCATGTGTTCCATGATTACCACTCCTCACGCAGCTTGCGTTCGTACTCCAGCCCATCTTCTTGCTGATTTCCCCACAAACCAAGCGCATCACGAATTACCGAAGAACTCTGCTGATCGAGATATTGTTCAATGGCTTCCCGAAGCAATTCGGCGCGGGGCTGGTTACGCAGCTGCTTCAGGTTATCCAGCCGTTGAATTACGTCATCAGACAAATCAATCAATATTCTGCCCATCTCAAAATCCGCCAAAAGACTCATATATCACCTTAGTATATCATCTGCGGTTAATTTTCAGGCAAAATACGCTTAAATACTTTAGGGTTAAAGTGCATTTTTTTGGGAAAAATGAATTTTGCGAGCCGCTTTCCAGAACGTTCACCTTTTCACACTTCTTTGTTTTCATCTGTTGTAAAGCAGGCTATAAACTGTATAAAAACACAGTAAAAGGACGTAGCCATGGCGCTGGAAAAGGGTATTGATAAGCTTGTTCAAGAGTTTATTGCAGCAGGACGGCCTTCCTCTCGGAAACAGAGTATTGATGACCGGAGAGCCGGGTATGTAGCCAGCACAGCGCTGGCTGGGGTGACAGAAACGCGCGTCCAGATTGAAACGCTTGTTCTTGAGGATCTGACCTTTCGGGTATTTTCGCCTCTCAATGCTCCAGAAACGTTACCGTCTGCCCTTTACTATCATGGTGGATGTTTTGTCAGCGGTGGGTTTGAAACCCATGATAATCAGCTTCGCCAGCTGGCGTTTTACGGTAATTGCCGGGTCATTGCGGTTCAGTACAGACTCGCCCCCGAATATACGTTCCCCGCTGCGCATGACGATGCAGAGAGAGCGGCAGAACTTGTCTGGCAAAACGCAGAGAAGTTAGGCGTGGATAATCACCGGATTACGCTTTGTGGAGACAGTGCGGGAGGACATCTTGCGCTGGTAACCGCGCTTCGGCTCAAGGCCAAAGGTCTCTGGGATCCGGCGCAGCTCATTCTTATCTACCCCATGCTTGACGCCACGGCCAGTTTTGAAAGCTATACCCTCAATGGCATAGATTATGTGATTACTCGCGATACCCTTCTGAGCGGCTATGAAATGTATCTGGCCGGAGCCGACCGCCAGCATCCTGAGGTCAGCCCACTTTGGCGCAAGGACTTTAGGGGCCTGCCGAATGTCCATATCGTTATCGCTGAGTATGATCCGTTATGCGACGAAGGCGAGGCGCTTTATCAGCGCCTCACCGAGCAAGGCGTGAAATGTACCGCTCAGCAATGGCAGGGTGTAATACACGGCTTCTTCCAGTTGGGTGGAATTAGCCAGTCAGCACGAGACGTAATGCGGGATATTGCCTGGCGCATTCAGCATGCCGGGCGAGAGTAAAGAGGAGGTTACTCCTCCTCGTTCCCCCCCTCTTCATACGCGCCATACGGCTTCGCAGGAAGAACGATATAGGTGCCTTCAAACACAGCACCTGGCGTATCATCGCCAAACAGCTCAACCTGCATCTGCACGCGTGCTTTACGTCCGCGCGCCAGGCGGTCGAGATCGCCACCCAATGCGCCCAGGTCGGCCACCGCGCTCGGCTTGCCGCTGATCGGCGCGCTGTAACGAATATGGGCATCGGCAAGAATAATAGTGCCGCCGAGATGACGCTCGCGCAGCATCAGCCAGATCAGCCCCCAGCCGGTGAGCGTGGCGAGAGAAAACAGGCTCCCGGCAAACAGAGTATGGTGCGGGTTCTGGTTGCCGGTTTCCGGCATGGTGGTGATAAATTTTTGCCCGGTATACTGCTGAATACGCACGCCCATTTTTTCACTGAGCGGTATGTGCTGATACCACGCCTGCTGGAGCTGTCCGCACCAGTCGGCGCGATGGAGAATATCATCCAGGGTGGCGATAGGTTTGATCATCAAAAAGTGACGAATCGGTGTGGTTTGCGGGGCGCTGATTTCACCCTGATTCACAAAACCGAGCTTGGCAAAGAACTCAACGGCATCTTCGCGGGCGCTACAGGTGACGCGCTTAACCCCTTCCTGACGGGCAACGGATTCCAGCGTCATCGCCATCAGCGTTCCGAGGCCTTTGTCCTGCACGGAGGGGTGAACGGCCATAAAGCGAATAGAGGCTTCGTTATCGGCATTGATATACAGACGCCCCACGGCGACGAGGTTGCCCTCTTCATCCACCACCATCTGATGATGCGCCATCGCATCCCAGGCGTCGCGTTCAGATCCTTTCGGCTGATGTAATGGCTTGCGCAGCATTTCCCAGCGGAAATGGTAATAAACCTCTAACTCTTCTTCCGTTTGCGGTACTCGAAGGTGATACATAGCTGTACTCTCTCTTGTTACCCGCGGCCAGGCCGCCAGCTGGCTCAAACCTGGAGCCAGAATGTGACGGGGCCATCGTTCACCAGCGAAACCTGCATATCCGCAGCGAATCGTCCGGTTTGTGTATTCATGTCCTGTTGGCGACAGCGCTCAACAAAATACGCGTAAAGGGCTTCTGCGCGATCCGGTGCCGCGCCCTTCGAAAAACTCGGGCGCATGCCGCGCTCGGTATCGGCGGCCAGCGTAAACTGGGAGACCACCAGCACGCTGCCGCCAGCCTGTTGAACGTTCAGGTTCATCTTGCCTTCCGCATCGCTGAAAATCCGGTAGCCCAGCACGCGCTCGCACAGGCGGTTGGCTTTTTGTTCGTCATCATCCTTTTCGACACCCAGGAGCACCAAAAGTCCTGGGCCAATTTCACCCGTCACCTCATCCTCCACGGTGACGCTGGCACGGGTTACGCGCTGAATTAATGCAATCATGGTTGGTCTGCTTCTTGTTGTTTTTCAGCTTCTGCTGCTTTTTTGAGTTCGCGGTAAACCCCGAGAGTGACAGTTATTTCGGCGCCAAGCAAGACGATACACCACGTCCAGTAGACCCAGACAAACAAAATGGGGATCACCGCCAGCACGCCGTAAATCAGCTGATAAGAGGGGAACATGGTGATATAAAGCGCAAATCCCTTCTTGCCCAGCTCAAAGAGCAACGCCGCGACCAGCGCGCCAACCACGGCATCCCGGTTAGGTACACGCGTGGTTGGCACCACGCTATAAAGCAGCCAGAACGAAAGCCACGATAAAATCAGCGGGAAGATGCGCAGCATGTTATCGATCACGCTGTTTAAATCACTCGCCCAGCGCAGCGAAAGAAGGTAGGAACTGATCGCCAGGCTCGCCCCCGCCAGCAAGGGGCCGAGGGTTAATATCATCCAGTAGACGGCAAAGGAATAGACCTTCGGGCGAACTTTTTTGCTCCGCCAGATGGTGTTGAGCGCGCTGTCGATGGAGTACATCAGCAGCAGCGCGGTGACAATCAGCCCACACGCCCCCACCGCCGTCATTTTGCTGGAGTTAGCGACAAACTGTTCGATGTAGTTCTGGATCACGTCGCCGGTGGCAGGAATGAAGTTCGCAAAGACGAAATGACGAAGCTGCATGCTCACATCGGCAAACATCGGAAACGCCGAAAAAAGCGCAAAAATCACCGCCACCAGCGGAACCAGCGAGAGCAATGACACGTAGGCGAGATTGCCTGCCAGCGTGGTCATGTTGTCCTCATCAATGCGGTGCCAGAGGAGTTTCAGCCACGCCCTGAGTGGGCGCGTGTGGTGGTTGGCTTTTTGATGAACGGTTTTTAGCATAACTGCTTCGCAAAGTAGTTAGGTATCGTCTCTTTTCCGGTCACCAGAACGGAGGTGATGCCTAACTGGTTAGCCCCTTCTATATTATCGGCGTTGTCGTCAAAAAAGACCGCATCCGCCGCCGTGAATCCTTCTTCCTGCAACACCGCCTGGTAGATGCGCGCCTCCGGTTTACGCATCCCCATCTCCTGGGAGAGATACACTTTATCAGCCGCCGCGTGGATCTCCGGGTATTCATCCGGCCAGAAGGTGGTATGCAGGCGGTTGGTATTAGACAGCACAACAACGCGATGCCCCTGCTCGCGCAGCTTATGCATGATGTCGATCACTTCGGGGCGGATCGCGACAAATATGGCCTGCCAGCCGTGGGAAAACTGCTCGTAGCTTAACGAGAGACCCATTTCCTGGCAGAAACGCTCTGCGAACGTTTCATCGCTAATCTCACCGCGCTCGTGCAGATGGAAAGTCTCGCCCATCGCGAAATTCTGCTTTAACGTCGCCAGCGGAACACGGCTAAAATCGCTCCATGCGCCCAGCACCCGGTTAAAATCGATATCGACGATTACATTTCCTAAGTCAAAGATATAAAGCATGTTTATCTCCTTTCGCCGTGGAAAAGTAACTGTAGCGGGAAAGAGAAACTTTAGCTATGCGCCAGATTCAGCTTAGAGAAAGGAAAGGCCCGAATCGACATATCGGGCCATCAGAAGGTCAGCCAGCCTGCTGCTCTTCTCCGGAATTGACTTCGACAACTTCAACCTTGCTGGATTTGAGGTGGTTTTGCAGCGCCGAGCCGGGCAGCTCATCGGTGAACAGCGCCGTCGCCTGCGCCACGTTGCCGATTTCAACCGCCGCGGAGGCGTGGTATTTCGTATGATCGGCCGCCAGTAAAATGTGGCGGGAGTGGGCAATCATGGTTTTCACCACGCTGGCTTCGTTGACGTCAAATTCCATCATCGCGCCGTCGTGTTCAATCGCCCCGACGCTGGTCACGAGATAGTCCGCCCGAAAGCCCGACACAAACGCCGTCGCCGCCGG
The DNA here is from genome assembly GCF_014982165.1 of Enterobacter cloacae complex sp. P24RS. NCBI lineage: Bacteria > Pseudomonadati > Pseudomonadota > Gammaproteobacteria > Enterobacterales > Enterobacteriaceae > Enterobacter > Enterobacter cloacae complex sp. P24RS. Next base: position 27,999 of record NZ_JADCKU010000017.1, on the reverse strand, counting down.
GCCGATAATGCCGCCGTTGTGCGGGCGCAGCGTGCCGCCCGGCACCATCACTTCAAAGCGCGGGTTCTTATACAGAATATGCGCCACCCGCAGGCTGTTGGTGATGATGCGCAGATGATTATGGTTAAGCAGCGCCCGGGCAACGTGCTCCACGGTCGTGCCGATGGTGATGAAGATGGTGGAGCCATCGGGAATATAGTCCGCAATGGCTTCGGCAATCGCCCGCTTCTCTTCGGTCAGCGAGACTTCGCGCTGCTCGAACGCCGTATTTACCACGCTGGACGCCCTGCCCGCGCCGCCATGATGACGCGTAATCAGCCCCTGCTCGCTGAGCTTACGGATATCCCGGCGCACCGTTTGCGTCGACACGTCCAGCAGCTGCGCCAGTTCATCAATGTTCATATAGCCACGATCGGCAATCAGCGTCAGCAGCTGATCGTGACGCGGGTTGCCGGTCAGTTCGGTAAGGCTCATGGGCTGTCCTCTGAAAACCATCACGCCCCGCATTTTATACAAAAAGTGACAAAAAAGAGCGGGTTTGATCACAGTCGGGTATACCTGCGCGCCCGCCGGGCTTTGTGCATTTCAGCGCTGCGACGGCGCTGGCAAAACGCACGGCGTCTGCGGCGGTGGATTGCTGTCCCAGGCTGAACGCCAGCGCACCGTGGAAAACGTCGCCCGCCCCGGTGGTATCAATGACGTTCACCTCAAAGCCAGGCTGATGACATAGCGTGTCATTTTCCAGCCAGAAGCAGCCGTCTCGCCCCTGCGTGACATACACATGTCCATTTGTGAGCGTTTGTGCTTTTCTCAGGGCATTTTCCGTTTCGTCCCGCTGCGTAAGGCGGCGCAGCCCCGGCGCGGAGAAAGCCGCGTGGTCGCTTAAGGCGATCAGTTCCGCGATATCCTGCGGGGTGACATCCGCATCAAGCACCGTCGGTACACCCTGCTGACGGGCCAGGGTAAATGCCTGTTTTGCCCCGTCATGCCAGCGCACGTCTGCTAATACAATATCCCACTGGGAGAAGTCGATTTCATGCAGCCAGTCTGCCTCGGCAGGGAGATCGGGGCTGGGGTAATTCGCTATAACGCGCTCCCCGCTGCCATCCACCAGCACCGCGGATTGTGACGATCGGGCACCGTTAAACACGCGCGTGTAGCGGGTGTTCACCCCCAGGGATTCCAGCTCCGCGAGCAGCCGTCTGCCGGTATCGTCGTCCCCCACCCGGCCAATAAAATCCACTTCAGCACCCAGCTTTGCCGCGGCCACCGCCGCCGTGGCCGCCGGGCCGCCGCCCACTTCCGTGTAGTCTTTTGCGACATATTTCCCACCTTCTTTCGGTAAATCATCGAGATACCAGATACGATCCAGCACGGTAATGCCGACACAAACGATGCGAGTCATGGTGATTCCTTCTGCGATTTCTGATGCCTTCATTTTAATTTCACCAAATGTTTAAAAAGTGACCCGTGTCAATTTTTTGACTATAAATTACAAATACGATCAAAAACAGACAACACAAGCGCGCAGAAATTGACACGATGTGACAGGAGAGAGGCATGTCAGCAATCGCATTTATCGGTTTAGGGCAGATGGGCGCGCCAATGGCGAAGAATCTGTTGAAGCAAGGTCACCAGCTTAACGTCTTTGACGTGAACCCGCAGGCGGTTCAGGCGCTGGCGGAGAGCGGTGCACGGGCGGCGGCTACGCCCGCTCAGGCCGCAACGGACGCCGAATTCGTCATTACCATGCTGCCAAACGGCGACCTGGTGCGCAGCGTACTGTTCGGCGAGCACGGCGTGTGCGAAGGGTTATCCCGCGACGCGCTGGTGATTGATATGTCCACCATCCACCCGCTGCAAACCGACGCGCTGATCCGCGACATGGCTGAGCGGGGCTTCAGCCTGATGGACGTGCCCGTGGGACGCACGTCTGACCATGCCATCGCCGGCACGCTGCTCCTGCTGGCGGGCGGCACCGCGCAGCAGGTGGAACGCGCCACCCCCGTCTTAATGGCGATGGGCAATGAGCTGATTAACGCCGGCGGGCCGGGCATGGGCATCCGCGTGAAGCTCATCAATAACTACATGAGCATCGCCCTGAACGCGCTTTCCGCCGAGGCGGCGGTGCTGTGTGAAGCGCTTGGCCTCTCCTTTGACGTGGCGCTGAAGGTGATGAGCGGCACGCCGGCGGGTAAAGGCCACTTCACCACATCATGGCCGAACAAGGTACTGAAAGGGGATCTTTCACCCGCCTTCATGATCGACCTTGCGCATAAAGATCTCGGGATCGCCCTGGACGTGGCTAACCAGCTCCACGTTCCGATGCCGCTGGGCGCGGCGTCCCGCGAAGTTTACAACCAGGCTCGCGCCGCCGGGCGCGGGCGCGAAGACTGGACGGCCATTCTTGAACAGGTTCGCGCATCTGCCGGGCTGAAAAAATCACACTGATACGAAAGGACTGAGGAATGACGATGTACACCCTGAAAGATATCACCCGACCTTCCGGCGGTTTTGCAATGCTGGCCGTGGATCAGCGCGAAGCGATGCGCCTGATGTTTGCCGCCGCAGGCGCGCCCGTGCCGGTAACCGACCAGCACCTGACGGATTTTAAGGTCAACGCGGCGAAAATTCTGTCGCCGTACGCCTCTGCGATCCTCGTCGACCAGCAGTTCTGCTATCGCCAGATTGTCGAGCAGCAGGCCGTAGCCAACAGCTGCGCGATGATTGTGGCCGCCGACGAGTTCATTCCGGGGAACGGTATTCCGGTCGACAGCGTGGTGATCGACAAAAGCATCGACGCCCAGGCGGTCAAACGCGACGGCGGCAAGGCGCTGAAGCTGCTGGTGCTGTGGCGTAGCGATGAAGATCCGCAGCAGCGCCTGGAGATGGTGAAAGCGTTCAATACGCTGTGCCACGACAACGGGCTGCTGAGCATTATCGAGCCGGTGGTACGTCCGCCGCGTCGCGGAGCCGAATTTAACCGCGAACAGGCGATTATCGATGCGGCGAAAGAGCTGGGCGACAGCGGTGCCGACCTTTACAAGGTGGAGATGCCGCTGTTTGGTAAGGGCACGCAGCAGGAACTGCTGGCGGCCTCGCAGAAGCTGAACGAGAACATCGCCATGCCGTGGGTGATCCTCTCCTCCGGCGTGGACGATAAGCTGTTCCCGCGCGCCGTGAGCGTGGCGATGCAGGCAGGGGCATCGGGCTTTTTAGCCGGTCGCGCCGTCTGGTCCTCGGTGATTGGCCTGCCGGATACCGAGCTGATGCTGCGTGATATTTCCGTACCAAAACTTCAGCGTCTGGGTGAGATCGTCGACGAAATGATGGCTCGCCGTTAAGAAAGGACCCGAACATGAAATGGTTTAACACCCTGAGCCACAACCGCTGGCTCGAACAAGAGACCGACCGCATTCTTGATTTCGGCAAAAACGCCGCCGTACCGACCGGCTTTGGCTGGCTGGGCAATAACGGGCAGGTTCGCAGCGATATGGGCACCCATCTGTGGATCACCGCTCGTATGCTGCACGTGTACGCGGTGGCGGCAAACATGGGCCGTCCCGGCGCGTATGCCCTGGTTGAACACGGCATTAATGCCCTCAACGGCCCGCTGCGCGACAAACAGCACGGCGGCTGGTACGCCTGCGTAAACGATGAAGGCGTAATGGATGCCTCCAAGCAGGGCTATCAGCACTTCTTCGTCCTGCTGGGCGCGGCGAGCGCCGTCACCACCGGCCACCCGCAGGCACGCAGGCTGCTGGACGATGCCATTGAGGTGATTGAGCGCTACTTCTGGAGCGAACAGGAGCAAATGTGCCTTGAGTCCTGGGATGAAGCCTTCAGCAAAACGGAAGATTACCGCGGCGGTAACGCCAACATGCACGCCGTGGAAGCCTTCCTGATTGTCTATGACGTAACTCACGATCGTAAGTGGCTTGACCGCGCCCTGCGCATCGCCTCGGTGATTATTCACGACGTGGCACGCAAAGGTGAGTATCGCGTTAACGAGCATTTCGACACCGACTGGAACCCGATCCGCGATTACAACATCGATAACCCTGCTCACCGCTTCCGCGCTTACGGCGGCACGCCGGGGCACTGGATTGAGTGGGGCCGCCTGATGCTGCACCTGCGCGCCGCGCTGGAAGCGCGCTTTGAAACCCCGCCGGAGTGGCTGCTGGAAGATGCGAAAGGCCTGTTCCACGCCACCATCCGCGACGCCTGGGCACCCGACGGCGCCGACGGGTTTGTCTACTCCGTGGGCTGGGACGGCAAGCCTATCGTTCGCGAACGCGTGCGCTGGCCCATCGTCGAGGCGATGGGCACGGCCTATGCCCTCTATACCGTGACCGGCGAAGCGCAGTACGAAGCCTGGTATCAGAAGTGGTGGGATTACTGCATCACGTACCTGATGGATTACGAAAACGGTTCCTGGTGGCAGGAGCTGGACACCAATAACGAAGTGACCACCAAAGTCTGGGACGGTAAGCAGGATATTTACCATCTGCTGCACTGCCTGGTGATCCCCCGCCTGCCGCTGGCGCCGGGCTTAGCGCCTGCCGTCGCCGCCGGATTGCTGGATAGCCAGGCCAAATAATAAAGACGGAGTTTTTATGCGTACCCTACACAATATTGACCTGAAAAATAACGAACGTGGCTTCACCCTGCGCTGGCAGGATCGCCTGATTTTGTCCCACTCCGAAGAAGCGCCTTGCCTGTGGATCGGTGCAGGCGAGGCCGATATCGAGATGTTTCGCGGCAATTTCAGCATTAAAGACAAGCTCAACGAAAAGATTGCCCTGACGGACGCGACCGTCACGCAGCAAAGCGGCGGCTGGGCCATCCGCTTTACCCGCGGCGATGCGGTGAGCGCCACGCTGCTGGTGGGCGTGGATGCGGAAGGCCGTCTGGAGCTGAAGCTGAAAAATGATGCCGCCAGTCATAACCGCATCTGGCTGCGGCTGGCGGCGCAGCCTGAAGATCATATCTACGGCTGCGGCGAGCAGTTCTCGTACTTCGATCTGCGCGGCAAGCCGTTCCCGCTGTGGACCAGCGAGCAGGGCGTGGGCCGCAACAAGCAGACCTACGTCACCTGGCAGGCTGACTGCAAAGAGAACGCGGGCGGCGATTACTACTGGACCTTCTTCCCGCAGCCTACCTTCGTGAGCACCCAGAAGTATTACTGCCACGTGGATAACAGCTGCTACATGAACTTTGACTTCAGCGCGCCGGACTTCCACGAGCTGGCGTTCTGGGAAGATAACGCCACGCTGCGCTTCGAATGTGCACAAACCTACGTCGATCTGCTGGAAAAACTGACCGGCCTGCTGGGGCGTCAGCCTGAGCTGCCGGACTGGGTTTACGACGGCGTGACGCTGGGCATCCAGGGCGGCACCGGGGTGTGCCAGCAGAAGCTCGACGCCATGCGCGAGGGCGGCGTGAAGGTGAACGGCATCTGGGCGCAGGACTGGTCCGGCATCCGCATGACCTCCTTCGGCAAACGCGTGATGTGGAACTGGAAGTGGAACAGCGAGCTCTATCCGCAGCTTGACGAGCGGATCGGGCAATGGAAGCAGGAAGGCGTACAGTTCCTCTCCTATATCAACCCGTACGTCGCCAGCGATAAAGATCTCTGCGAAGAGGCGGCGAAACGCGGCTATCTGACCAAAAACGCCGACGGCGAGGATTACCACGTTGAATTCGGCGAGTTCTACGCGGGCGTTATCGACCTGACCAACCCGGAAGCCTACGGATGGTACAAAGAGGTCATTAAAAAGAACCTGATCGAACTGGGCTGCGGCGGCTGGATGGCCGATTTCGGGGAATATCTGCCGACCGATACTTTCCTGCACAACGGCGTCAGCGCGGAGATCATGCATAACGCCTGGCCTGCCCTGTGGGCGAAGTGTAACTACGAGGCGCTGGAAGAGACCGGCAAGCTCGGGGAGATCCTGTTCTTCATGCGCGCGGGCTACACCGGCAGCCAGAAGCACTCGGTGATGATGTGGGCGGGGGATCAGAACGTTGACTGGAGCCTGGACGACGGTCTGGCGTCCGTCGTGCCCGCAGCACTCTCCCTGGCGATGACCGGGCATGGTCTGCACCACAGCGACATCGGCGGCTATACCACCCTGTTCGAGATGAAGCGCAGTAAGGAGCTGCTCCTGCGCTGGTGCGACTTCAGCGCCTTTACGCCGATGATGCGTACCCACGAGGGCAACCGCCCTGGCGACAACTGGCAGTTCGACGGCGATGCGGAAACCATCGCGCACTTTGCGCGCATGACCACCGTGTTCACTACCCTGAAGCCGTACATCAAAGCTGCGGTCGCGCAAAACGCGAAAAGCGGCCTGCCGGTGATGCGTCCGCTGTTCCTGCACTACGAGGACGACGCGCGCGCCTACACGCTGAAATACCAGTACCTGTTTGGCCGCGATCTGCTGGTGGCACCGGTTCATGAAGAGGGCCGCCGGGACTGGTCGCTCTATCTGCCGCAGGACAGCTGGGTCAATGCGTGGACGGGGGAAATCTGCCAGGGCGGTGACGTGACCGTTGATGCCCCGATCGGCAAGCCGCCGGTCTTCTATCGCCAGCACAGCGAATGGGCAGATCTGTTTAGCACCTTACGTGATATCTGATAAGGCTCGCCCGCAGGAAAACCTGCGGGCAGACGGAGAACAATAATGAGTCAACATACTTCCGATCCGGCAACCCTACGCCTGCCGTTTAAAGAAAAACTCGCCTACGGGATGGGCGATCTCGGCTCTAACATCCTGCTGGATATCGGCACGCTCTATTTGCTGAAGTTTTACACCGACGTGCTGGGGCTGCCCGGCACCTACGGCGGGATCATCTTCCTGATTGCCAAATTCTTTACCGCCTTCACCGATATGGGCACCGGGATCATGCTCGACTCCCGGCGCAAGATTGGCCCGAAAGGGAAATTCCGCCCGTTCGTGCTGTATGCCGCCTTCCCGGTGACCTTACTGGCGATTGCCAACTTCGTCGGTACGCCATTTGAGATGACCGGCAAAACGGTGATGGCGACGGTGCTGTTCATGCTGTACGGCCTGTTCTTCAGCATGATGAACTGCTCTTACGGCGCGATGGTGCCCGCCATCACCAAAAACCCGGACGAGCGCGCCTCGCTGGCGGCCTGGCGTCAGGGCGGCGCCACGCTCGGCCTGCTGCTCTGTACGGTGGGCTTTGTCCCGGTGATGAACCTGATTGAGGGCAACGACCAGCTTGGCTACATCTTTGCCGCCACCCTCTTCTCGCTGTTCGGGCTGTTCTTTATGTGGTGGTGCTATAAGGGCGTCACCGAGCGTTACGTCGAGACGCAGCCTGCTAACCCGGCGCAAAAGCCGGGGCTGTTGCAGTCGTTTCGCGCCATTGCCGGGAACCGTCCGCTGTTTATCCTGTGCATCGCGAACCTGTGCACGCTGGGCGCGTTTAACGTTAAGCTCGCCATTCAGGTCTACTACACGCAGTACGTGCTGAACGACCCGATCCTGCTGTCGTACATGGGCTTCTTCAGCATGGGCTGTATTTTTATCGGCGTCTTTATGATGCCCGGCGCGGTGCGGCGCTTCGGCAAGAAAAAGGTCTACATCAGCGGGCTGATGATCTGGGTGGCGGGCGATCTGCTTAACTACTTCTTCGGCGGCGGCTCGGTGAGCTTTGTGGCGTTCTCCTGCCTGGCGTTCTTCGGCTCCGCGTTCGTGAACAGCCTGAACTGGGCGCTGGTGTCCGATACCGTGGAATACGGCGAGTGGCGCACCGGCGTGCGCTCCGAGGGGACGGTCTATACCGGCTTTACCTTCTTCCGTAAGGTCTCGCAGGCGCTGGCGGGCTTCTTCCCGGGGATCATGCTCACGCAGATCGGCTATGTGCCCAACGTGGTGCAGTCCGCCGGGACGGTTGAAGGGCTGCGGCAGCTGATATTTATCTACCCGAGCCTGCTGGCGGTCATCACCATCGTGGCGATGGGCTGCTTCTACAACCTCAACGAGAAGATGTATGTGCGCATCGTGGAAGAGATCGAACTGCGCAAACGTACGGCATAAATGACGTGATAGAGCGCCCTGCGGGGCGCTCTGAGGATCGACCATGACACACAATACTGATCCGTTAACCCTGAAATTGAGCCTGCGAGAGAAGTGCGCCTACGGGATGGGCGATTTTGGCTCGAATCTGATGCTGTGTATTGGCACGCTGTACCTGCTGAAGTTTTACACCGATGAACTGGGGATGCCCGCGTTCTACGGCGGCATTATTTTCCTGGTGGCAAAGTTTTTTACCGCCTTTACCGACATGCTTACCGGGGTGCTGCTGGATTCCCGGCGAAACATCGGCGCGCGGGGAAAATTCCGGCCATTCATTTTGTATGCCTCCGTACCGGTGGCGCTGGTCGCGACGGCGCAGTTTATGGACAACGACTTTAGCCTGACGGTCAAAACGGCTATCGCCACCGTGCTGTTCATGATGTTTGGGCTCTGCTACAGCCTGATGAACTGTGCCTACGGTGCGATGGTACCGGCTATCACCAAAAACCCAAACGAGCGCGCGCAGCTTGCCGCGTGGCGTCAGGGCGGTGCAACGGTGGGGCTGTTGCTCTGCACCGTCGGCTTTATGCCCATTCAGGCGCTGTTCGTCACCCAGCCTTCTCTCGGCTATCTGGTGGCCGCGCTGGTGTTCGTCACCGGCGGCCTGTTCTGCATGTGGTGGTGCTACAGCGGGGTGAAAGAGCGCTACGTCGAGCTCACGCCCGATCACCATAAGCCCGGCATTCTGAAATCGTTCTGTGCGATTTTTCGCAATCCGCCGCTGCTGGTGCTGTGCATCGCCAACCTCTGCACCCTCGCCGCGTTTAACATCAAGCTGGCGATTCAGGTCTATTACACCCAGTACGTGCTGAACGACCTGCATTTACTGTCGTGGATGGGCTTTTTCAGCATGGGCTGCATTCTGATTGGCGTGTTTCTGGTGCCCGGCGCGGTGAAGCGCTTTGGCAAGAAGCCCGTCTATCTGGGCGGGCTGGCGCTGTGGGCGGTGGGCGACGTGCTGAACTTCTTCTGGGGAACCAGCTCCCTGCTGTTCGTGCTCTTTTCCTGCATGGCCTTCTTCGGCACTGCATTTGTAAACAGCCTGAACTGGGCGCTGGTGCCGGATACCGTTGATTACGGCGAGTGGAAAACCGGCATCCGCGCCGAGGGATCGGTTTACACCGGCTACACCTTCTCGCGCAAAATCTCCGCCGCCCTCGCCGGCTTCCTGCCCGGCATCATGCTGACCCAGATCGGCTACGTTCCCCACGCCGTGCAGAGCGCGGGCACGCTGCTGGGTTTGCGTCAGCTTATTTTCCTCTGGCCGTGCGGCCTGGCAATCGTCGCCGCCGTGACCATGGGGCTGTTTTATAAACTCAACGAAGCGCGCTTCGCCTTTATCATCGAGGAGATTGGAAAACGGAAAAAACAGTCAGCGAATTCCCCTGAGATAACATCCAACAATAAAGCGTCAGCAGTCACTTTATAACAATAAATTCGGCCCGTATTTCCTTCCTGTTCATCAGGAGGGAGGCCTTTCTGTACCTGATACATGGACAAATTATGAAAAGAATCATCACTGTACTGATCGTGTCGTCTGTGTCCTGCCCGGTATTCGCCGGGGCCTATGTTGAAACCCGTGAAGCCTACAATACGGCCTCTGAGCTGCACGAAGTGATCCTGCGTGCGGGCTATAACTTCGATATGGGCGCGGGGTTGATGTTCACCAACGCCTACAACGTGGGGAGATGGGATGAGCTCAAGCACAGCTATAACGAAATAGAGGGGTGGTATCCGCTCTTTAAACCGACGGATAAACTCACCTTTCAGCCCGGCGGGTTGATCAACGACAGCAGCGCCGGTTCGGGTGGCGCGGTGTATTTAGATACCAACTATAAATTCACGGACGGGTTTAATCTGACGTTCCGCTATCGCTATAACCATAATAATTACGATACGCCGGACTATAACGGGCAGATGGATAAGAACGACACGCACGAATTCGCCAACTACTGGAATTTCAAAGTGACGGATGCGTTTTTCTACACCTTTGAGCCGCACTTTTTCCAGCGGATAAATGATTACCACAGCAAAAATGGCAAAGACCATCACTGGGAAATAACCAACAAGTTCAGCTATAAGATCGACAGAAACTGGCTGCCGTACCTCGAACTTCAGTGGCTGGACCGATGGAATGATTACAACCGCGAGCAGTACCGGATTCGGTTAGGGTTACGGTATTCGTTCTAATAAAAAAGCCGCTGATCGCTCAGCGGCTTTTTCGTTGCCGGGTGGCGCTTGCGCTTACCCGGCCTACGGCATAACCGAATTACTCTTCTTTCGCACCGCGCATAGCACGTTTACGATCGTTCTCGGTCAGGTGACGTTTACGGATACGAATTGACTGAGGCGTCACTTCGACCAGTTCGTCATCATCGATGAATTCCAGAGCCTGCTCCAGGGTCATCTTGATCGGTGGAACCAGAACCGTTGCTTCGTCAGTACCGGACGCACGCATGTTGGTCAGTTTCTTACCGGTCAGGCAGTTTACCGTCAGGTCGTTAGAACGGCTGTGAATACCGATGATCTGGCCTTCGTAAACTTCAGCACCGTGACCCAGGAACAGCTTACCGCGATCCTGCAAACCGAACAGCGCAAACGCAACCGCTTTACCCTGACCGTTGGAGATCAGCACGCCGTTGTTACGCTGGCCCACTTCGCCCGGACGCACGTCGTCGTAGTGGCTGAAGGTGGAGTACAGCAGACCCGTACCGGAGGTCATGGTCATGAACTCAGAACGGAAGCCGATCAGGCCACGGCTTGGGATCACGTAGTCGAGACGTACGCGGCCTTTGCCATCTGGATTCATGTTTTTCAGGTCGCCTTTACGCTCACCCAGCGCCTGCATCACAGAACCCTGGTGCTGCTCTTCAACGTCCAGCGTTACGTTTTCGAACGGCTCTTGTTTACGGCCATCGATTTCGCGGAAGATAACTTTCGGACGGGAAACCGCCATCTCGAAACCTTCACGACGCATGTTTTCAATCAGAACGGACAGGTGCAGCTCACCACGACCAGAAACGCGGAATGCATCAGCGTCTTCGGTTTCTTCAACGCGCAGCGCAACGTTGTGCACCAGCTCTTTGTTCAGGCGGTCAAGGATCTGACGAGAGGTAACGAACTTACCTTCTTTACCACAGAACGGAGAGGTGTTGACGTTGAAGAACATAGATACGGTTGGTTCATCAACGGACAGGGCTGGCAGCGCTTCGACGTTCTGCGGATCGCAGATGGTGTCGGAGATGTTCAGCTCACCCAGACCGGTGATGGCGATGATGTCGCCCGCTTCAGCGATGTCGCTCTCGATACGCTCAAGACCCAGGTGAGTCAGGACTTTACCGACTTTACCGTTACGGGTTTTGCCTTCGCTATCGATGATAGTGACCTGCTGGTTAGGCTTCACTTTACCGCGCTTGATACGACCAATGCCGATTACGCCAACGTAGTTGTTGTAGTCGAGCTGGGAGATCTGCATTTGCAGGGTGCCTTCCAGGTCAACGTTTGGCGCAGGAACGCGGTCAACAATCGTCTGGTACAGCGGAGTCATGTCTTCAGCCATGTCTTCGTGATCCAGACCCGCGATACCGTTCAGCGCAGAGGCATAAACGATAGGGAAGTCCAGCTGCTCGTCGGTCGCGTCGAGGTTAACGAACAGGTCGAATACCTGGTCAACAACCCAGTCAGGACGCGCGCCAGGACGGTCAACCTTGTTGATCACAACGATAGGTTTCAGGCCGTGGGCAAATGCTTTTTTGGTCACGAAGCGCGTTTGCGGCATAGGGCCATCAAATGCGTCAACCACCAGCAGCACGGAATCCACCATGGACATCACGCGCTCAACTTCACCACCGAAGTCGGCGTGCCCTGGGGTATCAACGATGTTGATACGGTAGTCATTCCATTTGATAGCGGTGTTTTTGGCGAGGATGGTAATCCCACGCTCTTTCTCCAAATCGTTGGAGTCCATCACACGCTCTTGAGTTTCGGCACGAGCATCAAACGTACCAGACTGCTGTAGCAGCTTATCAACCAGGGTAGTTTTACCATGGTCGACGTGCGCGATGATGGCGATATTACGCAATTTTTCGATCACAACTTTGCCTCAGGCATTTAGAAATAGCGCGTTATTGTACACGGATTAATCGCACTACAAAACAGGATCACAAACATCCCCCGCAAACAAGTATTGCAGAGATGCTTTGTGATCGCTTTCACGGAGCGGTAAAAGGGCACTTTAACGTAAATTGCACCAATATGGTGCTCAATGTTCACATTGAAGCACTATAATGGTGCAACGAATCCAATGTGGTGCAGCCCTTCTGCACTATGGTGCGCATGATAACGCCTTTTGGGGGTGTTTTAAAAGTTGGCACAGATTTCGCTTTACAGAAATACAGTAAAAATATGGCAGCCCAGCCGATTTGAAGACCTCGTTACCACGACGACAATGACCAATCTGGAGAGTTAAGTATGTCCGCTGAACACGTTTTGACGATGCTGAACGAACATGAAGTGAAGTTTGTTGATCTGCGCTTCACCGATACCAAAGGTAAAGAACAGCACGTCACGATCCCTGCTCATCAGGTGAACGCCGAATTCTTTGAAGAAGGCAAAATGTTTGACGGCTCCTCCATTGGCGGCTGGAAAGGCATCAACGAATCCGACATGGTTCTGATGCCAGATGCAACCACTGCGCTCATTGACCCGTTCTACGAAGAACCTACGCTGATCATCCGCTGCGATATCCTGGAACCCGGCACGCTGCAAGGCTATGACCGTGACCCACGCTCCATCGCAAAACGCGCTGAAGAGTACCTGCGCTCTACCGGCATCGCAGACACCGTTCTGTTCGGGCCAGAGCCAGAGTTCTTCCTGTTCGACGACATCCGTTTCGGTGCTTCCATTTCTGGCTCCCACGTGGCTATCGATGACATCGAAGGCGCATGGAACTCTTCCACCAAATACGAAGGCGGTAACAAAGGTCACCGTCCTGGCGTGAAAGGCGGTTACTTCCCGGTTCCTCCGGTCGATTCTTCACAGGACATCCGTTCTACCATGTGTCTGATCATGGAAGAGATGGGCCTGGTTGTTGAAGCGCACCACCACGAAGTGGCGACGGCTGGCCAGAACGAAATCGCTACCCGCTTCAACACCATGACCAAAAAAGCGGATGAGATTCAGATCTACAAATACGTTGTGCACAACGTTGCGCACCGTTTCGGTAAAACCGCGACCTTCATGCCAAAACCAATGTTCGGCGACAACGGTTCCGGTATGCACTGCCACATGTCCCTGTCCAAGAACGGCACCAACCTGTTCTCTGGCGACAAGTACGCGGGTCTGTCTGAGCAGGCGCTCCACTACATCGGCGGTGTTATCAAGCACGCTAAAGCGATCAACGCCCTGGCGAACCCGACCACCAACTCCTACAAGCGTCTGGTCCCAGGCTACGAAGCACCGGTGATGCTGGCTTACTCTGCCCGTAACCGTTCTGCGTCTATTCGTATCCCGGTGGTGGCGTCTCCGAAAGCGCGTCGTATCGAAGTGCGCTTCCCGGACCCTGCGGCTAACCCATACCTGTGCTTCGCAGCACTGCTGATGGCCGGTCTGGACGGTATCAAGAACAAGATCCACCCAGGCGAAGCAATGGACAAAAACCTGTACGACCTGCCGCCAGAAGAAGCGAAAGAGATCCCACAGGTTGCCGGCTCTCTGGAAGAAGCCCTGCAAGCGCTGGACGCAGACCGCGAGTTCCTGACCGCTGGCGGCGTGTTCACCGATGAAGCGATCGACGCTTACATCGCGCTGCGTACCGAAGAAAACGACCGCGTTCGCATGACGCCGCACCCGGTTGAGTTCGAGCTGTACTACAGCGTTTAATTGATTTGTTTTGCCCGGCGCTTTCGCGTCGGGAGTAGTTGCCGTGGAAACTTTAGCCCATCTTCGGATGGGCTTTTTTCTCCACCAACAACCTGATCTCACGCGCTTTTTACCTTTAAAACGCTATACTGCACTAAAATAGTGCAACTACTCCAGGAGACTGCTGAATGGCAACTGGCACGCTGCCCGATGCTGGGCAGATCCTCAATTCTTTGATTAACAGTATTTTGCTGGTCGACGACGAGCTGGCGGTGCATTACGCCAACCCGGCGGCGCAGCAGTTGCTCGCCCAAAGCGCCCGTAAGCTGTTTGGCACGCCATTGCCGGAACTGCTGAGCTATTTCTCGCTGAATATTGGCCTGATGCAGGAGAGTTTGCAGGCGGGCCAGGGCTTCACCGATAACGAAGTGACGCTGGTGATTGACGGACGCTCGCATATTTTGTCCCTCACCGCCCAACGCCTGCCGGATGGCATGATTCTGCTGGAAATGGCGCCGATGGATAACCAGCGTCGTCTCAGCCAGGAACAGCTTCAGCATGCGCAGCAGATTGCGGCGCGCGACCTGGTGCGCGGGCTGGCTCATGAGATAAAAAACCCGCTGGGCGGCTTACGCGGTGCGGCACAGCTCCTGACCAAAGCGCTGCCAGACCCTGCCCTGGCGGAGTATACCAACGTCATTATTGAGCAGGCGGACCGTCTGCGTAATCTGGTCGATCGTCTGCTCGGGCCACAGCAGCCGGGGATGCACGTTTCAGAAAGCATTCACAAAGTTGCGGAGCGAGTGGTGAAACTCGTCTCTATGGAGCTGCCGGATAACGTCACGCTGGTGCGTGATTACGACCCAAGCCTGCCGGAGCTGGCACACGATCCGGACCAGATTGAACAGGTGCTGTTGAACATTGTGCGTAACGCGTTACAGGCGCTGGGCCCGGAGGGTGGCGAAATTATTCTGCGTACCCGCACCGCGTTCCAGCTGACGCTGCACGGCGTGCGTTATCGTCTGGCGGCACGTATTGACGTGGAAGATAACGGGCCGGGGATCCCGCCGCATCTTCAGGACACCCTGTTCTACCCGATGGTCAGCGGTCGCGAAGGCGGCACCGGACTGGGGTTATCCATAGCCCGTAATTTGATTGACCAACACTCCGGCAAAATTGAATTTACCAGTTGGCCGGGACATACCGAGTTTTCGGTTTTCCTGCCGATTAAAAAATAAAGGTGACGTTTATGCAACGAGGGATAGTCTGGGTAGTCGATGACGATAGCTCCATCCGTTGGGTGCTTGAACGCGCGCTCACGGGAGCGGGATTAAGCTGCACGACGTTTGAGAGCGGCAGCGAGGTGCTCGATGCGCTTACCACCAAAACGCCGGACGTGCTGCTCTCGGATATTCGCATGCCGGGAATGGACGGACTGGCGCTCTTAAAGCAGATCAAACAGCGCCACCCTATGCTTCCGGTCATCATAATGACCGCCCACTCCGACCTGGATGCCGCCGTCAGCGCATACCAGCAGGGGGCGTTTGATTACCTGCCAAAACCGTTTGATATCGACGAAGCCGTTGCTCTGGTCGAACGCGCCATCAGCCACTATCAGGAGCAACAGCAGCCCCGCCACGCGCCGGATTTCGGGCCTACGACGGACATCATCGGTGAAGCGCCGGCCATGCAGGACGTGTTTCGCATCATCGGGCGTTTGTCCCGGTCGTCCATCAGCGTATTGATTAACGGTGAATCGGGCACCGGTAAAGAGCTGGTCGCGCATGCCCTGCATCGCCACAGCCCGCGGGCGAAAGCACCCTTTATCGCCCTCAACATGGCAGCGATCCCCAAGGATTTGATTGAATCTGAACTGTTTGGCCACGAAAAAGGGGCGTTTACCGGCGCGAACACCATTCGTCAGGGACGCTTTGAACAGGCTGACGGTGGAACGCTTTTCCTGGATGAAATCGGCGATATGCCGCTGGATGTACAGACCCGTCTGCTGCGCGTACTGGCAGATGGCCAGTTTTACCGCGTGGGCGGCTACGCGCCGGTGAAGGTGGACGTGCGTATTATCGCCGCGACGCACCAGAACCTGGAGCTGCGCGTGCAGGAGGGCAAGTTCCGTGAGGATTTATTCCATCGCCTGAACGTGATCCGCGTGCACCTGCCGCCGCTGCGCGAGCGTCGGGAAGATATCCCGCGCCTGGCGCGTCATTTCCTGCAAGTGGCGGCCCGCGAGCTGGGCGTGGAAGCCAAGCAGCTTCACCCCGAAACGGATGCCGCTCTTACCCGTCTGGCATGGCCGGGCAACGTGCGTCAGCTGGAAAACACCTGCCGCTGGCTGACCGTGATGGCCGCCGGACAGGAGGTGTTGATTCAGGATCTCCCTGCCGAACTGTTTGAAGCCACCGTGCCCGAAAGCAGCACTGGACATGCGCTGCCGGACAGCTGGGCGACGCTGCTGGCGCAGTGGGCCGATCGCGCGCTGCGTTCCGGTCATCAAAATCTGCTTTCCGAAGCGCAGCCTGAGATGGAGCGCACGCTGTTGACTACCGCGCTTCGTCATACTCAGGGCCACAAACAGGAAGCGGCTCGCCTGCTGGGATGGGGTCGAAACACCCTGACGCGCAAGCTGAAAGAGCTGGGAATGGAGTGATCTCTACCGCAGTGTAAAGATGATTAATTGAGCGCAAATTGCCGTTATTTTGCGCTTTACTGTTCCGATGAGTTTTGTATGATCGTGCCCGAAAATTGGGGGGAGCATCATGCTGGAATCATTAGTGACTTTGCTTTCGAGCGGAGCAGCGGAAAGCCACACGCCACAAACTGCCGTTGCGGCGGTGCTGTGTGCGGCGCTGGTTGGGCTGTTTAGCTAGCGAGCTGCTGAGGAAAAGCCGGGTGGCGGCTTTGCCTTACCCGGCCTACATAAGTGCGAGATGTAGGCCGGGTAAGCGAAGCGCCACCCGGCATTGCAGCTCAAATCACCCGCGAGAACTGCTGCATACGCGCTTTCTGGCGCAGATAGGCGTCGAAGCACATGCAGATATTACGAATCAACAGACGCCCTTTCGGCGTGACCTCAATCGCGCTCTCCGACACATCCACCAGCCCGTCTTTCGCCAGCGGCGCCAGAAGCTTCAGGTCTTCGGCAAAGTAATCGCTGAAGTGCAAATCCCATTGCGACGCCACCTCGCTGAAATCGAGGCGGAAGTTGCAGATCAGCGCCTTAATCACATCACGACGGATGCAGTCGTCGCGCGTTAACGCGATGCCGCGCCACAGCGCGTTGCCGGTTTCGTCTACCTGCTGATAGTACAGCTTCAGCTCTTTCTGGTTCTGGGCGTAGCAGTCGCCAATCATGCTAATGGCGGAGACGCCCATTCCAAGCAGATCGGTATCGCCCTGAGTGGTGTATCCCTGGAAGTTACGGTGGAGAACACCTTCGCGCTGGGCAATCGCCAGCTCGTCGTCCGGACGGGCAAAGTGATCCATACCGATAAACTGATAGCCGGTTTCGGTCAGCGAGGCGATGGTCTCCTGCAAAATGTCCAGCTTCTGCTGGGCGGAAGGCAGATCCGCATCTTTGATTTTGCGCTGAGCGGCGAACAGCGTCGGCAGGTGCGCATAGTTAAAGACGCTCAGGCGGTCCGGGTTGAGCTCAGCCACGCGTTTAAGCGTGAAGGCAAAGCTTTCCGGCGTCTGCTTCGGCAGGCCGTATATCAGGTCGATGTTCGTTGAGGTAAAGCCGATTTCACGCGCATGGTTGAGTAAGGCAAAGATAAACGCTTCGTCCTGCTCGCGGTTGACCAGGCGCTGTACTTCTTTGTTGAAGTCCTGCACGCCCATGCTCAGGCGGTTGAAGCCCTCGGCGCGTAAATGATCGAGCACATCCAGCTCGATTTCACGCGGATCGACCTCGATCGAGATTTCAGCGTCGTTGATGAAGCTGAAGTTCTTGCGCAGCAGCGTCATCAAGCGGCTAATTTGCGCTTTATTCAGGTAGGTTGGCGTACCGCCGCCCCAGTGAAGCTGGCTGACGTGGCGCCCGGAAAACAGCGGTGCGCGGTGCAGGATTTCCTGCTCTAGCGCATCGAGGTATTGGTCAGCTTTGTGCTGCTGGCGGGTAACGATTTTATTGCAGCCGCAGAAGTAGCAGAGCTTGTGGCAGAACGGAATATGGACGTAGAGCGACAGCGGGCGCTCGGGGTAGCGCGCGACAGCCTGCTGAAAATCCGCCTCGCCGAAAGCGTCAGAGAACTCCAGCGCGGTGGGGTATGAAGTATAACGCGGCCCGGAATAGTTATATTTCTGGATCAGGGCCAAATCCCAGTCGATAGATGGTACAGACATGCTCACTCCTTCCGTTGGTGTCGCGTTCGTATACGGCGGCCCGTTCTGGTCCCGTTGCGGGCCATCATTCGGGTGCGCAGCCACTTCTGTCGCCGCGACAACCGCCGTAGTTTAACGAATAACCACACCAGATAACATATAACCGGAAGGGTTATAAGCAGGACGAGTGTACCTGCCGGGTGCAAATGTTAGTTTCCACCTTTAAGCAGACGCATCATATCTTCCTGCTTTTCGTCTTCCTCTTCGTCTTCTTCATCATCGTAGGACAGACCCAGCTTTTGCATCAGCTCATCAATGCGGTCCAGTTTGGCGTCCACCCAGGACTGCTCTTCGGCGGTCAGGGTTTCACCCTCTTCAAGACGTTCCAGCAGCGCGTCCAGGCGCTCATCGTTCTCCAGCATATCCAGCTCAGCCTGCGGTGAAAGCATAGGTTTCTCGCTCTTTGGTTTGTGCTGCTTAGTGACCGGCGTGTCTGTCACGCCCAGTGGAATGGGAGTTTTACTGCCGATACGAGGATCTTTCTGCTGTTTGCCTTTTGCAGAAGCGCCTGCGGCACCGCCACCGTTAGCACGGCTACCCGAAGCATGGCCACGGTGTTTTTTATCGCGTTTGCGATCGCGCGCTTCCTGATTCAGTTCTTCGCGCGTTTTGCGTCGTGCTTTTGCAGGGCGTTTCGCGCCCGCAGCGGAGGTCGGTTTTTTCATGATGTTTTATCTTTAAGTCGTTTTCTTCAGTATAGAATTGCGGCGAAATCTAGCAGAAAGCAAGAAAAGAAAAAAGGCGACAGAGCAATCTGTCGCCTTTTTTCCTGACTCACAACCCTTAACGGGTCAGACATTCCGTGTTTGCCTACAACAAACCCTGTTTATCCCTTAGCTACTACCGTCCGTGATACGGTTCCGTTTCCTGTTAAAAACGCCTCCAGGCGCCGGTCGTCCTGACAATCCTGAGTCTTCGCCTCCTGGCGCTCCTGACCCTTATCCTTAAGTCGTTATCCTGCTGGCATCCTCGCCTTGACGCACACTTTACCTTGTTCTCTTAAACTAACAAGCAACGAAAAGGTACTAAACCGGATTTTCAGATAATTACTCATTATTAACTCTTTGAATTTTAATATTTTGATTCTTTTAGCACCTGCGATTTCTCTGAAATTTCTCATACGCATAAAGGCAGATCTCTCACACGCCGCAGGGTCTTTACTTACAGCTCATTGACGATGGGAAAAGCCTTTTGCCCGCATTCAGGTATAATCCCCCGCAGATTACGATTTTTGGAGACGACCACGTGACTACCTGGAACTACCAACAGACGCATTTTGTCACCAGTGCGCCCGATATTCGCCACCTGCCCTCAGACACAGGGATTGAAGTGGCATTTGCTGGCCGCTCCAATGCGGGAAAATCCAGCGCCCTGAATACGCTGACCAATCAGAAAAACCTGGCGCGTACCTCAAAAACACCTGGCCGTACTCAGCTGATTAACCTGTTTGAAGTGGCTGAAGGCAAACGCCTGGTCGACTTACCGGGCTACGGTTACGCGCAGGTACCGGAAGAGATGAAGATCAAATGGCAGCGTGCGCTGGGTGAATACCTGGAAAAACGCATGTGTCTGAAAGGTCTGGTGGTGCTGATGGATATTCGACACCCGCTAAAAGATCTCGACCAGCAGATGATTGACTGGGCGGTGGCAAGCGATATTGCGGTGCTGGTGCTGCTGACAAAAGCGGATAAGCTGGCGAGCGGCGCGCGCAAGGCGCAGGTGAACAAGGTTCGTGAGGCGGTGCTGGCATTCAACGGTGATGTGCAGGTTGAACCTTTCTCCTCGCTGAAAAAGCAGGGCGTGGACAAACTGCGGCAGAAGCTCGACAGCTGGTTTAACGACCTGGAACCGGCGACAGAAGCGGAAGCAGAGTAACAACAGGCGCGGCGATGACCGCGTTTTTTTTCGCCCGAAACTTTCCTTGCCGCAATAAAAAACGCCCCAGTCATTACTGACTGGGGCGGCTAAAATATTCAGCCAAATCCGATTACGTGAAGTAAAAGGTCTGAAAGATAGAACATCTTACCTCTGTACCCTACATCGCTAACTCTACTCTTTTTTTATCGCTGGAAAAAGCACTTTTTGTAGTTTTTTTTCATTCTTTACATAGGGAATTCTAATGATCGTCACAAAATGCGCGTTCTTATGTTGCTTACTTACATAAAACGCGCGTTGTTCCGTGAACCTTTAGTGAGCCTGATCCCAGTTTTCGCCGCTGCCTACTTCCACCAGCAACGGAACGTCCAGCTTCATGCTGTTTTCCATCAGTTCATGGATTTTCTGTGAGACCGTATCCAGGTCGTCTTTATGAACTTCAAATACCAGTTCATCGTGTACCTGCATGATCATTTTTACGCGCGGTTTCTCTTTTTCCAGCCAGGCATCAACGGCGATCATCGCACGTTTAATGATGTCTGCGGCCGTGCCCTGCATCGGGGCGTTGATCGCAGCACGTTCAGCACCCGCGCGGCGCGCGGCGTTGCTGGATTTGATGTCCGGAAGGTAGAGACGACGACCGTCCAGCGTTTCAACGTAGCCTTTCTCTTTCGCCTGCGCGCGGGTGCGCTCCATATATTCCAGCACGCCCGGATACCGCTCGAAGTAGAGATCCATATACTTCTGCGACTCTTTACGCGGAATGTTGAGCTGACGTGACAGGCCAAAGGCGCTCATACCGTAAATCAGACCAAAGTTGATCGCTTTTGCGCTACGACGCTGTTCGTTCGTCACGCTCTCCAGCGGCAGCCCAAACACTTCGGCAGCGGTTGCCCGGTGGATGTCTTTCCCTTCGGCAAACGCCGTCAGCAGGCCTTTGTCACGCGACAGGTGCGCCATAATGCGCAGTTCGATTTGCGAGTAGTCTGCGGAAACAATCAGATAATCCTCTGGCGCAATGAATGCCTGGCGAATACGGCGGCCCTCTTCATTACGCACCGGAATGTTCTGGAGGTTAGGATCGGTTGATGAAAGGCGCCCGGTCGCCGCCACGGCCTGATGATAAGAGGTGTGTACGCGGCCCGTTTTCG
Organism: Enterobacter cloacae complex sp. P24RS; assembly: GCF_014982165.1. Taxonomy (NCBI): domain Bacteria; kingdom Pseudomonadati; phylum Pseudomonadota; class Gammaproteobacteria; order Enterobacterales; family Enterobacteriaceae; genus Enterobacter; species Enterobacter cloacae complex sp. P24RS. Next base: position 6,611 of record NZ_JADCKU010000017.1, on the reverse strand, counting down.
GGTTGATCATCAGCGGCAGTTTGTCGGTATAGGTCGATTTCAGCTTCGCCAGACCACGGTATTGCAGAATAACTTTTGGCAGCGGATAGTCCAGCGCCAGCTCTTCCAGCACCTCTTCAGAGGTTGAAGGTGCGCCACCCGGGGTTTTCTTCAGCGGCTTGATACCCTGTTTTTCAAACAGGATGGTTTGCAGCTGTTTCGGGGACGACAGGTTGAACGCCTCGCCCGCCAGCTCATGCGCTTTCTGTTCCAGCTCGGTCAGTCGCTGCGCCAGCTCGCCAGAGTGGTTATGCAACACGGTTGGGTCGATTTTAACGCCGTTACGCTCAATGCGGGACAGCACCGGCACCAGCGGCATCTCAATGTTCTGGAACACATTCAGCGGCCCTTCGTGCTTCTGCAATTTTGGCCACATTTTAAGGTGCAGCTGTAGCGTGACATCAGCGTCTTCCGCAGCGTAGCGGCCAGCTTCTTCCAGCGCAATCTGGTTAAAGGTCAGCTGATTTTTACCCTTACCGGCAATTTCTTCAAAAGTGATGGTTTTGTGCTTCAGCCAACGGTCAGATAAGGAGTCCATATCGTGGCGGCCCGCCACGCTGTCCAGAATGTAGGATTCCAGCATGGTGTCAAAAGCGATACCACGCAGCTCAATGCCGTAGTTTTGCAGAATACCGCGGTCGTACTTCAGGTTTTGCCCCACCTTCAGCGCGTTCTCGTCTTCCAGAATCGGCTTCAGCAGTTCTAAGGCACGCTCGCGGGAGATTTGCTCCGGCGCATCCAGATAGTCATGCGCTACCGGAACATAGGCTGCAATACCCGGCTCCGTTGCGAAGGACAGGCCCACCATATTGGCAGAAATATTATCGAGGCTGTCCGTTTCGGTATCGAAAGCAAACACGGGTGCTTTTTTCAGCTTTTCAATCCAGGCGACGAGCTGTGATTCCTCAAGGAGGGTTTCATAGTTGTCGAAGGAGAGCGCTGCCGCCTCTTCTTCTTCCTGCTCTTCAGCATCAACGACGAGGGTCTCTTTCGGCTTCGCCGCAGGTTTTGCCCCTTTCGCCTGAAGCCATTTCCCGGCTTCGACATCCGTGGTCCAGCGTTTAAATTCGTATTTCCTGAACAGGCCAAGCAGTTCGTCTGTCGCGGGTTCCTGCACTTCAAGCTGCTCGCAGGTAAGCTCCAGCTCTACGTCGGTTTTGATGGTGGCCAGCTGATAAGAGAGATAAGCCACCTCTTTGTTATCGGCGAGCTTTCCGGCCATGGTTTTTGCGCCACGGAAGGTAAGCCCGGCAATTTTGTCGGACTCTGCGTACAGCGTATCCAGCCCACCCAGCCCTTGCAGCAGTGCCTGAGCCGTTTTTTCTCCCACGCCCGGCACGCCAGGAATGTTATCTGAGGAATCCCCCATCAGGGCGAGGAAATCAATAATGAGTTCTGGCGGCACGCCATATTTGGCGACAACTTCTTCCGGGCCAAGAATGGTATTGGTCATAGTGTTGATCAGCGTGATCCCCGGCGTTACCAACTGCGCCATATCTTTATCACCGGTGCTGATCAGGACCGGGCGGCCGGCTTTTTCCGCTTCGCGCGCCAGAGTACCTATTACGTCATCAGCTTCAACACCTGAGACCGCCAGTAATGGCAGCCCCATCGCTTTCACCATAGCGTGCAGCGGTTCAATCTGCGCACGCAGATCGTCAGGCATGGGAGGACGGTGAGATTTGTAATGCTCAAATAATTCATCGCGGAAGGTTTTACCCTTCGCATCAAACACCACGGCCGCATGCGTTGGGTGATATTGCAGAATGAGGCTGCGCAGCATATTCAGCACGCCGTACATTGCGCCGGTAGGTTCCCCTGCGCTGTTGGTCAGAGGAGGAAACGCATGATACGCCCGATACAGGTAAGAAGAGCCATCGACGAGTATAAGTGGGTTTTCTGGGATCTGAACCATAATGTCCGTGCCTGTTATGAATTTATGGGTAAAGGATGCCACAGAAGGATGAAAACATCAGGTTTTAGCGCTTTATACACAAAAAGATTTTGCGATCGTGAAGATCGCTCGCAAAATCAAACTGTGGATAAGTTTGTGCATATTTTTAATACAGGTGAATAACAGTTCAATAAAACTGATGAGGTAAACTTATTTATTTAATAAAAACAATTGGTTGAATTGAGATCGCTTAAGATCCCTTCCCACTGGTGGTTATTTAGTCTATGTGGATATAAGCCTTAAGCAACGTGTCTATATAGAGAATTTTGCTGCATAGCAGGAAAAGCAACAGCCTCTTCGTGTGAAAGCGCCCTGGTCTGGGCGTATTTCTGATAAGATCGGCGCCCAGCACCGGATAGCCGGCTGCTCAATTACAGCTAACTATCTGAAAATATTCATTATGTCGAGACTACTCGCTGCGATAACATTATTGCTAAGCGTCATTTTAACTATTCTGGTTACCATCGCCTGTTCTGTGCCAATCATCGTTGCCGGAATCATTAAGCTCCTGCTGCCCGTCCCTCCGGTATGGCGCGCAGTGTCTGCTTTTTGTAATTTTATGATGTACTGCTGGTGTGAAGGGCTGGCGATCCTGTTGTATCTGAACCCCTGGCTGAAGTGGGATGTTCAGGGCCTGGAGAAGCTGAACAAAAAGCACTGGTATCTGCTGATCTGCAATCACCACAGCTGGGCCGATATCGTTGTATTGTGTGTGCTGTTTCGCAAACACATTCCGATGAATAAGTACTTCCTGAAGCAGCAGCTGGCCTGGGTGCCCTTCATTGGTTTGGCCTGCTGGGCGCTGGATATGCCGTTTATGAAACGCTATTCACGCAGCTATTTAATTCGTCATCCGGAACGCCGCGGTAAGGATGTGGAAACCACACGCCGTTCTTGCGAGAAGTTTCGCGCGCATCCCACCACCATCGTTAACTTCGTCGAAGGGTCACGCTTTACCGAAGAGAAGCGACAGCAGACGCGCTCTCCCTATCAGAATCTATTGCCGCCAAAGGCCGCGGGTATCGCGATGGCGCTCAACGTGCTGGGTGAGCAGTTTGATAAGTTGCTGAACGTAACACTCTGCTATCCGGAAAACGACAGGACGCCGTTCTACGATATGCTCAGCGGCAGGCTGACACGTATCGTAGTCCGCGTTGATCTGGTGCCCGTAGATGCGGCGCTGCACGGTGATTACGTAAACGATAAGAACTTCAAACGTCGTTTCCAGCTTTGGCTTAATACACTCTGGAAAGATAAAGACGAACAGATAGCGAAGATGAAATCTTCATACAAAAACGCCGGTCAATGACCGGCGTTTTGCTTTATGTTTGTTACTTCTTCTCAACCAGGTGTTTCACGGTATCAGCGTATTGTTGTACGAAGATATCCATGCTGGTCGTGTCCATACCACGCATATTCACCTGGTATTTGCCGTTAACATACATCGCCGGCACGCCCTGCAACTGGAAGTCAGCGGCAGCTTTTTCCTGCTGTGCCACGAGAGATTTCACCACAAAGCTGTTCCAGGCTGCATCGTAGTCTTCACCTTTCACGCCGGCATCCACGAACACTTTACGGATATCTGCCGTGGTCTGTACGGTCTGGGTTTTCTGTACCGCTTCAAACATTGGCGCGGTGATCTTATCTTCCACACCCAGCGCGATCGCCACCGCCCACGCCTGCGTCAGGTCTTTACCCAATGGGCCAAGGAACTCAACGTGGTATTTCGTCATTTTGGTGCCTTCCGGCAGCTTTTTCTTCACGTTGTCAGAAACATGAAGCACCTGCTCAAACTCGTAGCAGTGCGGGCAGTAGAAGGAGAAGAACTCCAGCACCTGAGGCTCGCCAGCAACAGGCTTGTCCAGCGTAATGTACTGCTTGCCGTCGGTAAACTGCGCAGCAGTTGCGCTAAATGCCAGAATCATACCAGCCAGCGCCAGCCAAATTTTTTTCATGATTAACTCTCTCCTGAGTGTGTCCAATTAATACATCGGCGTTAATTGCAAAGGGGGTTCCTGAAGAACCTTAACCTGCTCGGTAAATGTGGATATCTGGCTGCGCCAGTAATCCTCCCCGGTAAGCCAGGGGAAATTTCGGGGAAAAGCCGGGTCTTCCCAACGCCTGATTAACCACGCGAGATAATAAACAAATCGCATCGCACGTAAAGGCTCTATCAAGGCAATTTCATCTGAATTAAAGGGGCTAAATTCTTCATAAGCTTCAATTATGGTCTCAAGCTGCATGCGCTGCTCGGCTTTATCACCGTTGAGCAGCATCCACAAATCCTGAACCGCAGGCCCCATACGTGCGTCATCGAGATCGACAAACAGGGGGCCATCACGCCAGAGAATATTCCCGGCGTGGCAATCACCGTGCAGGCGAAGAGCGGTAATATCATCCCGCCAGCAGGTATTTACCGCATCAATAAGCTTATCGGTCGCCGTAAGAAATTTATCCTTAAGCGCCTTCGGGATCAGCGCCGATGTTTCGAATACCTGTCGCGGCTCAATAAGGTATTCCTTAACACCAATCGTCGGACGGGCAACAAACGGTTTTTTGCGTCCCGTCTGATGAATGCGCCCCAGATAGCGGGCGACCCATTCCATCTGATCGATATTATCCGCCTCAAATTGTCTTCCGCCCAGGCTCGGAAATATCGCGTAGTAAAAGCCCTGATGGCTCAGCAGCGTTTGGTTATTGAATTTGATCGGTGCCGCGACGGGAACATCGTCAGCCAGCAGATCGTGGGCAAACTGATGCTCTTCCTGAATTTGTTCTGCGGACCAGCGCTGCGGACGGTAGAACTTTACGACAAAGCGCTGGCGCTCTTCGTCCTGGAATTGATAGACGCGGTTTTCGTAGCTGTTTAAAGGGGTTAACCCGGAATCCACCCGAATACCCTGCTCGAACAGTGCATCCACAATGGTATCCGGGTGTAAAGTCTGGAAAGTAAAAGCCTGGTCGTTCATCCGATCATCCGGAAATTATACGAATGATTCAGGATATCATCTTGTGGCGATTTCGGTGGCTCCGCTTACAAGCTTTTACTCTTTAATTACGCCTCGGGCGCGCAGTAATGCAGTTTTAAAATCCTCTTCATAATCTTTCTGAATGCCAGGGATTACAGCATCTTTAGCCGAGTCACGCATTTTGAGGTGGTAGATCAGGATGTCGTCAGAAAGGTCTGCCAGTTCACCATCAAAACCTGACTCTTTCGCCAGTTTCTGTAAAAATTGCATCAGATTCAGCTCTGGCTCTTTTTGCCAGGCCGGCTGGAGAAGCTCAATGACTTCATTAAGACGTTTACATTTCATGGTAGTGCTCCTTTCATTTAGAGAGACACGTTAGCAGGGTCAATCCCACAATAAAAGAGGCGATATTCGTGAATCAATGCCAGCAAATCATCGGGGTCGTTCTGGCCGGGGGCCGGGCAACGCGAATGGGCGGAAAAGATAAGGGTCTTCAGCTCCTGAACAATACCCCCTTGTGGCAGCATGTTGCTAATACGCTGGCAAATCAGGTGTCGTCGATGGCGATCAGCGCTAACCGGCATATCGATATTTATCAGCGCAGTGGATATCCGGTTTATCAAGATAACCTGGTGGACTACCCCGGCCCGCTGGCGGGAATGCTTTCCGTTATGCAGCAGTCACACGGAGAGTGGTTTCTCTTTTGTTCATGTGATACGCCCTTCATCCCGTCCTGTCTGGCTGAACGTCTGGCGGAGCGGCGCGATGGTGCTCCCGTCGTCTGGGTGCACGACGGTGAACGCGACCATCCAACGATCGCATTGATTCACCGCGCGTTAATCCCCGCGCTGGACGCTTATCTGGCTTCAGGAGAACGACGCGTAATGGTATTTATGCGCCAGTCAGGGGGGCACGCCGTTGATTTTAGCGACATGAAATCGGCGTTTGTGAATGTAAACACGACGGAAGATTTGCAGATGATGCAGGAGAAGAAATGATACCCGTTTTAGCGATCTCTGCCTGGAGCGGCACCGGGAAAACTACGCTGCTAAAAAAACTGATACCTGCACTTTGCGCTAAAGGCATTCGTCCCGGACTGATTAAGCACACGCACCATAACATGGACGTCGATAAGCCGGGGAAAGATAGCTATGAGCTGCGTAAGGCTGGCGCTGCGCAAACGATGGTGGCGAGTAACCAGCGCTGGGCGTTAATGACAGAAACCCCGGATGAAGCCCCGCTGGATCTCGCTTATCTTGTCAGCCGGATGGATCACTCCACGCTGGATCTGGTGCTGGTTGAGGGGTTCAAGCATGAGGCTGTTGCGAAGATCCTGCTGTTCAGAAGCGATGCGGGGCATAACGTAAGTGCGTTAACGCTGGATGAGCATGTTATTGCCGTAGCCAGTGACGTTGCGTTGTCGCTGGACGTACCGGTTCTGGATTTGAATAACGTGGATGTGATTGCAGAGTTTATTGTGGAGTGGTGTGCAGTCTGAGATCTGCCAGGTGACGGCTTCGCCTTACCAGGCCTACTTTTTTTCGACGTATAAACGCAAAAAGGCCATCCTTGCGGATGGCCTCTTCACTTGTTTGATGCCTGGCAGTTCCCTACTCTCACATGGGGAGACCCCACACTACCATCGGCGC